>CAZCWN010000001.1:0-84164 GCA_964502375.1 uncultured Rhizobium sp.
AGTACAGATCAGATGTTTAATCTTATGGAGCAAGATCTCGTGACGACACTACCTAACATTCACCTACTAATTTTTTCAAACAGACTCTAGACTTTCTTTTAGCCCAAAAATAACTTCTTTTTCCTCAAATTTCTTCAACAACAAAATCTGTAAATGCCAATCGAAATTCTCATGCCTGCCCTTTCACCAACTATGAAAGAAGGCAATCTTGCAAAATGGTTAAAAAAAGAAGGCGACAAAATTAAAGCCGGCGATGTAATTGCTGAAATCGAAACTGACAAGGCCACCATGGAAGTTGAGGCCGTTGATGAAGGTATTTTAGGCCGCATTCTAATCCCTGCCGGCACAGAAAATGTCGCTGTAAATTCCTCTATCGCTCTCTTGATTGAAGAAGGCGAAGATAAAAAATCTTTAGAAAATTATACTTCTAAAAGCGCGACTCCTACGCCAGTAGAAACTAAATCGGAACCACAAATCAAAACTGAAGAAAAAACCCCTACTCCAAAAATTGCCGAAGAAAAATCTTTGACTACATCTTTGACCACAAGCGATTCATCATTCATCAAAGCCAGCCCGCTTGCTAAGCGAATCGCCAAAGAAGAAGGAGTAGCATTGCAACAAATTCAAGGCACTGGCCCTCATGGCAGAATTATTAAAGATGATGTTCTAAATTTTGTTAGCGCTGGTGGAGCTAGGTCTGGCTTGGTTTGCCGTAATCCACAAGAATTTCGCGCAGTTAAGAATAATAATATTCGCAAAGTCATAGCCAAAAGGCTTCTCGAATCAAAACAAAATATTCCGCATTTTTATCTTTCTTGCGAATTCAATATTAACAAACTTCTAGAACTTCGTGCTGCCCTAAATGAAGCCTCTCAAATAGAGGCCGGAGGCGGGGAACCAGCATATAAAATTTCTGTTAATGATTTAATAATTAAAGCAACTGCTATGGCCTTAAAAAAGGTTCCAGAAGCCAATTCTTCTTGGACGGATGAAGCAGTGCTAATCTACAATAATATCGATATTTCAATGGCGGTGGCCATCGAAGGTGGATTAATCACCCCAATCATTAAAAACGCTGATCAAAAAACCATCCAGGCAATTTCAAAAGAAGCTAAACAATTGGCTAAAAAAGCACGCGAAGGAAAATTGCAACCTGAAGAATTTCAAGGCGGATCTTTCAGCATTTCTAACCTAGGAATGTTTGGCATCGATAATTTTGCTGCTATTGTCAACCCACCGCAAAGCTGTATTTTAGCGGTTTCGCGCGCGGTTGAGAAACCAATTGTAGAACATGGCCAAATCAAAATTGCTCATATGATGAATGTAACTCTATCTTCTGATCATCGTGCAGTTGATGGCGCAGTAGGGGCCGATTTTTTAAAAGCTTTGCGTCGCTATATTGAGCATCCGGTTTTGATGATTATTTAAAAAATATCTTAAAAAAAACCGTTGCTTTCAATAAGAGTGACTTTAATTTTTCGTGAACCTGGAGCTAATTATTTCCTCCAGAACCTTGCCCCGGAGCCTTCCGTCAAGAATTATCACCGAGCAAGACAACCTTTAAAAAAATAAATATGATCAAAGCAATCGAAGTAATTGTTGTTACCGTTTTATTAATTTTCGCCTTTCTTGCTGGCGTAAAATATTCTGACTCTGTAAAAAATCGCGCTAATTGGTTATTTGAAACTAAAGAAGAGGAAGTTGAATTGCCTGACCTCTCTAATGAAACTCCAGCTGAAACTGATGTTGAAGAAGTTGTTCCACCTGCAGATGGAACTGTTAATCCAGCTCCTTCCGCTCCCCAGGATTCAACTCCTATGGATAGCCTAGATACTGCTCCACGACCAAAGCAAGCACCAGCTCAGTAATAAGCTGCTTTTAAAATCTTTCACCACCCCTTAACCCAAACACCACCAAATCAAAATGCGTCACCACGCAAAAACCCTTTCCTTCCTTCTTTTTCTTGCCGCTCAATTTATATCTACACCAGTCTTAGCTATAGATTCAGAAACAGACCGCGAGAAACTTTATTCCTTCCGCAATAAAAGGTTTTTTCCAACCCCTTCTCCGAAACAAACTGTTTCTCTAGGCGGAAGTTATATTTCTGACTATAACTCCAAACAATATGAGCTAGTCTCACGCTATTCTTATCAAAGTAGCAGGGCGATTAATGAATTAAATTTCAAACATGAAACCGAATATGCCGATACTGGGAGCGGGGCAAATAAAAAATCCTACGTAAAAAAATCAGAACTTTATGATTTCTCTTTTTCAAGCAAAGTTTTGATTGGTGATACTAAAAACTATTCGGTTTTTTACCACCGCACTATATATGATGATTTATCAAAATATTATTATGACATCCACACCGCAGGCGGCTTCGGCAGAATATTTTTTGATGGCAAATTAGAATTCGACATCAGCCTTGGTTACCAAGACGTAAAGGCCTATGGCCACAAACTTGACGTTATACCTTCAATTAGAACTAATTTTAAACTTAGCAAAAGGCTCACTTTAGTCCAACGCGGTTATTTATTTGTTGATTCCGAAAGCATGGATAATGAGCTAAAAACCAGCCTCACTTATCGGGTAAATGAAAGATTATCACTTGAATTGCGTCATACTTTTGAGCAGAGACGCTATGAAGAAGACAATAAAAGTGAATCAACAAATTTGGTTAATAGGAACATTACTGTAAGCTTAGTTTTTGATTTATGACAAATTATCATCTGGCTCTTTTTTTAGAGCTTTCTTGGCATTTTCTTCATTAAATTTTTTGATTTCTTGGGCCATCTCCTCTTCACTTAAATCAGGTCGCACCTCTTTGACATTTGGCACCTGATGCTCATTGCCATACATATCAACAATTATTGTCATTTCTTCTTCTAATTTTGATTTTTCTTCGGCAATCCCGCGATGCATTTCTTGTTTTAGGTCTTCAATTCCTAATTCTTTTTCCATCTCCTTTAAGGATTTTTTTACCTCATTAAACAGGCGCTTGGCCCGATAAAAAACCTTGCCAAAAAAATGGGCGACTTCCGGCAAATCTTCGGGTTTGATAAAAATTAAAATTACCAAAAGAACAACGATTAGTTCTGCTAATGAAAAACCAAACATAATATTAAAGTCTGCTTTTTTGTTATTTTAGACACGCCAAATGGCGGCCTTCCTGCCCTCTACTTCTTACTCCACAAACTCGCGAAATATTTTTTAACCAAATCTACCCGTGATATAATCTTGCGTCTGTTGATTTAGCGGATTGGTAAAAATTTTATCAGTGGTACCATATTCCACAATTTTTCCCATGTTAAAGAAGGCAGTCATGTTAGAAATACGCGCTGCCTGCTGCATTGAGTGAGTAACAATTATAATGGTAAAATTTTCTGTTAGTTCATCAATTAACTCTTCAATTTTTGCCGTAGCAATTGGGTCAAGGGCGGAACAAGGCTCATCCATCAAAATTACTTCTGGCTCAATGGCTATAGTGCGCGCAATACACAGTCGCTGTTGTTGTCCACCCGAAAGGGCGGTAGCCTGATCGTTTAAACGATCTTTTACTTCATTCCACAAACCAGCACGGGTTAAGCTTTTTTCGACAATTTCATCGAGCTCTTTTTTATTCTTAAAAAGCCCATGAATTCTTGGTCCATAAGCGACATTTTCGTAAATTGATTTTGGAAAAGGATTGGGCTTTTGAAACACCATACCTACTGAGGCGCGAAGCAGCACCAAATCAAGGTCGTTGCGATAAATATTTTTACCATCAAGCAAAATTTCCCCATGAATTTTGCAACCGACAATGGTATCATTCATACGATTTATGCAGCGCAAGAAAGAGGATTTTCCACAGCCTGAAGGGCCGATTAGAGAAGTTACGGTATGCTCTTTGAAATCAAGGGTAATATCAAATAAAGCTTGTTTTTGGCCGTAGAATAAATTGATATTTTTTGCCGAAATTTTGCTATTCATGAATTCTTGCTTTGATGAAAACTGGAAAGGCTTAAGAACCTATCTGCCATCTTTTTAAACTAGATATTTGTAGCCACTTTTTCTTAATATAAATTACGATGGATATCGGAATATATTAGATTAGGACCAATCTTATTAAGATAAGAGTAATAAAGTGAACTATGAGAAGTAAAAGATGATAGATAGGTTCTTAAAAAAAAGATTTTAGATCAAAAATACATAATGCAAAGGCTAAAAAAATTAATCCCTAGTTCACTTTACGGAAGGTTTTTACTGCTCATTGTCCTGCCAATTTTTATTGTTCAATTGGTCTCAATCTATGTTTTTTATTACACACATCTTGATGTGATCAGCAAGCAAATGGCGCGTAGTGTGGCCGCTGAGATGGTGTTTGTAAAAAAAACAATTAACCAACCTAATTACGTTAATCTCTTAAAAGATTTCTCTGAAAACACTGGCATTAATTTTTCTCTCGAAGAGCGGCGCCGATTAAAAAGGAAAAAAATTGGTGATAGCGATTGGCAAAAAAATAAAATTTACGATTATATTAATCCGCTAGTTGACCCTTACAACCGCCTGAAGTCAGAGCTGAATGCTTACCAGTTAAAACCTTATGAAATTTATGAAAGCCCAGATAATGATGATTTTATCATTGTTAAGGTTCAAACCAACCAGGGCGTGCTCTCATTTGATGTGCCGATAAAAAGAATTACGAGCTCCAGCGCTTATGTTTTTACTTTCTGGATGGTTCTAACCGCCCTTGTTACTTCAATTATTTCGATAATTTTTTTGCGGAATCAAGTGCGCTCAATTCGTAATCTAAGCATATCAGCAGAAAAATTTGGCCGTGGCCAAAACACCTCAAACATCAAACCAAGTGGTCCGAAAGAAATAAGATCATTGGCCATTTCTTTTATAAAGATGAAAGAAAGAGTTATGCGCCAAATTACTCAAAGAACCGACATGCTTTCAGCTGTCTCGCATGACTTACGCACGCCTTTGACACGAATGAAATTACAGCTTGAATTGATGCCTCCTTCCGAGGAAGTTCAAGAGCTAAAAAGTGATGTGAATGATATGGAAAAAATGGTCGAAGAATATCTTGATTTTGCACGCTCTGATGACAAAGAAAAGTTCAATATCGTTAGAATTAAGAATTTCTTACTCGAGAAACTCATAAATTATTATGCCAAAATGAATAAAAAAATTGGCTATAATTTACAGCTTTCAGATGAATTGGAAATTGCGGTAAAAAGATTGGCCTTAAAGCGCGCTCTGATGAATCTTATCGATAATGCATTCAATCATGGAACTAAAGTTGAACTTTCCGCTTCTCTATCTAGCAATAATTTAATGATCACAATTGATGATAACGGCCCTGGCATTCCGCCAAGTGAACGCACTAAAGTTTTCAAACCATTTTATCGAATTGACAATTCCCGCAACCTCGATAAAAAAGGCCCTTCCGGCGGCTCTGGGCTTGGGCTGGCAATCGCAGTGGATGCTATAACCTCTCACGGTGGGCATATTAAACTTTCCGATTCGCCACTTGGCGGTCTACGCGTAACAATTTTTATTCCTATATAAGTTTAGTGCTTAGTGGTTGTTAATAACTACAACCTATCTACCACACTAAGCACCTCATACACACTCCTCATGAAAAGAATTTTAGTAACCGGCGGCGCCGGCTTCTTGGGGTCATTTCTTTGTGAAAGGCTACTTGCTGAAAATAATGAAGTGATTTCGCTCGATAATTATTTTTGCGGCAGCAAAAAGAACATTGAGCATCTTTTAAATAACCCATGCTTTGAAGCCATACGCCACGACGTTACTCAGCCAATTCATTTGGAGGTTGATGAAATTTATAATTTCGCCTGCCCCGCCTCTCCTGTTCACTATCAGCACAATCCCGTACATACTACAAAAACCTGCGTCATGGGCGCAATTAACATGTTGGAATTGGCGCGAAATGTTAACGCTAAAATCATTCAGGCATCCACCTCTGAAGTTTATGGTGATCCATTAGTGCATCCACAAAGCGAAGAATATTTTGGCAATGTAAACACTATCGGCGCTCGTTCTTGCTATGACGAAGGCAAACGCGTGGCAGAAACTTTATTCTTCGATTATCATCGCCAATATGGAATCGACATAAAGATAATCCGCATATTCAACACCTATGGGCCGCGCATGTCAATCAATGACGGCCGCGTGGTTTCCAATTTTATCGTCCAAGCTTTGAAAGATGAGGACATAACAGTTTATGGAAAAGGCGATCAAACCAGATCTTTTTGTTATGTTGATGATTTAATTGACGGTATAATTGCCTTTATGAATCTTGACCATAGCCAAAAAAATGCTACTGGCCCAATAAATCTTGGTAATCCGCAAGAATTTACAATTTTAGAATTGGCAGAAAAAGTTTTGCGCTTAACTAAATCGAAATCAAAAATCATTTTTAAAGATTTGCCACAAAATGATCCGATGCAACGCAAACCCGTGATTGATAAGGCTAAGGAACTAATTAATTTTTCTCCAAAAATTAACCTTGAGGCCGGCTTAGAAAAAACCATCCGCTATTTCCAACAAATATTATGAGCAATTTTTTTTCTGTTCAAAATTTAAAAAATGTTTCGGTAACCAACAATTGTGTTATCATTAATAAAGGCGCTGTAGTAAAGGCCTCAACCGTTGGAGAAAAATTTTACGAAAAATATCAAAGCCTTAAATTTCGCCTAAAATATTTTTTTCCGATTTTCCTTTTTGGTAGAAAACCTCATATTTTAGCAACTAATGAGTGGTCAAAAAATTATTGCCACTTTCTATGGGAAGTCTTGTCAAAACTGATCGAATTAAAAAAATCCGTACCAAATGGAATCCTAATATTGCCTAAATCTTATTTGAAAATTGACTTCGCAATAAAATGCTTGGCAGCCTTTGGGTTCAATGAAGACAAGATTCAAATCATTCCAAAAAAATCACATTTACGTATAAAAAATCTTTTTTTTATACCTTGTATAAACATTGCAACACCAGGATATTACGATTTTCTAAAATTCTCTGAAATAGCGCAAACACTGACTTCATACTATAAAGAAAAATTCCAAACTAATTTTGGCGCAAGAATTTATATTAGCAGATCCGATCCTTCAAAAAATACAGCGCGCAAAATCCATAATGAGGATGAACTAACTTTGATGCTTACTAAATACAGTTTCAAAACAGTTTATATGGAAAATTTTTCTTTCCTTGAGCAAATTTCTATAATGTATCACGCAAAATATATAATTGCCCCGCATGGTGCAGGTATCACCAATATAATGTTTGCCAGAAAAGATCGCGAATTAATTGAAATGGTGAATCAAGAATGGAGCAAAACCTGCTTTGCGGAAATGTGCGAAAGAATGAAAATTAAATATCATCGCATTGATTGCATTGAAGCTCCTGGTGAAACAAGAGAATTCGAGCTCAGAGACATAGAGGTTGACACTGTGGAGCTGGAAGAAAAATTAACCAAAATATTAAGATAAATTAAGATAATGAAAATTACAGTAATTGGTAGTGGTTATGTAGGGCTGGTTTCAGGTATTTGCTTTGCAAAACTTGGTCATGATGTAGCATGTGTTGACAAAGATGAAAACAAAATCACCAAATTAAATTCTGGCATAATTCCAATTTTTGAACCGGGATTAAAAGAGCTACTTTCTGAAGCCAAAGAGTTAGGAAAAATTTCTTTCACCAATAATTTACAAGGTGGCTTACGCGGCGCCACTGCTGTCTTCATTGCCGTTGGAACACCGCAATATGAAGATGGAAGTGCCGATCTTTCTTATGTTTTGTCGGCCGTTGAAGAAATCGCAGAAAAATCAGAATCCGAAAAATTAATCATCACTAAATCCACAGTTCCAGCTGGCACAGGTGCTAAAATCAAAAATTTGCTGCAGAAAAAAAACCCAAAATTCATTTTCAGCATAGCTTCAAATCCGGAATTTCTGCGCGAGGGTGCGGCAATTGATGATTTCATGAAACCTGACCGCATCGTAATTGGTGTTGAAGATGAAAAATCAAAAAAAATATTCGCCGAAATCTATGAAAAATTCCCTTCAGAAAAATTAATTTTTACTGACATCATAACGGCTGAATTAATTAAATATGCTTCTAACTCCTTCCTAGCGACAAAAATTTCTTTCATCAATGAAATGGCTGATTTGTGCGAAAGCATTGGAGGCAATATAAAGCAACTTTCACATGCTATGGGCCTTGATTTACGCATTGGAGAAAAATTTCTAAATCCAGGGCCGGGCTTCGGCGGCTCCTGCTTTCCTAAAGATATAATGGCACTTCTAAGAATGGCTAAAGAAAGTGGCGTTGAGCTCTCTTTAGTTGATTCAGTTCTCACCTATAATAAACAACGCCAACTTAAAATAGCGCAGAAAATTTCTGATATTTTACAAGGAGAAATCTCCGGCAAAAAAATAGCTTTGCTTGGTCTGGCGTTTAAAGCCAATACTGATGATATTCGTTATTCGCCCGCGATTACCATTGCTAAGGAATTATTAAAAAAAGGAGCAAAAATTGCCGCTACGGATCCGGAAGCTTTGGAAAATTCTCGTCTAGAGTTAATGGATTTTAAAAATATCGAGTTTTTCTCCAACCCTTATGAAGCCATTGCAAATGCGGATTTGCTCGTTATTGCAACTGAATGGAAGAATTACTGCGAGCTAAATTTACAAAGAATTAAACAACTAACTAAATCACATAAAATAGTTGATCTGCGCAATTTATTTGACGCAAAAAAAATGCAAGAAAATGGTTTTGAATATTTTTATATTGGGGGAAAATTAGCACCCAGCGTTTAGCGCAGCATTGTTTAGAATTTACAGGCTCCCGTAGCTCAGGGGATAGAGCAGTGGTTTCCTAAACCATGTGCGCATGTTCGAGTCATGCCGGGAGCACCATTACTTGTTGAATAAATAGCCTCTGAAAATAGGCCTTCGGCTTGACGAAATATATCGGGGGCACCATGTTAAGACAGACTCACGAAGGCTTTATTAGTAAACAAATGATCCAAATCGATAAAATCAAACTAGAAAATAACGTACTCCTGGCCCCAATGTCAGGCGTAACTGATTTGCCATTCCGTCGCCTGGTAAAAAAATTCGGCGCCTCTTTGGTGATCTCAGAAATGATTGCATCGCGCGCCATGATTTTGCAAACACGCGAATCGATGAAAAAATGCCAGAAAGATGAAACACATTACCCAATGTCCGTTCAACTAGCGGGATGCGAGCCAGAAGTTATGGCTGAAGCAGCACGCCTTAATGAAGATTTAGGCGCTGATATTATCGACATTAATTTTGGCTGCCCAGTGAAAAAAGTGGTCAACGGTTTCGCAGGAAGTGCCTTAATGAAAGACGAAGATTTGGCCACACGCATCATGGAAGCGGTAGTAAAAGCAGTAAAAATTCCCGTTACTATGAAAATGCGCTTGGGTTGGAATTATGAAAATCTTAACGCGCCAAGCCTGGCCAAAAAAGCTGAAAATGTTGGCATCAAAATGCTAACAGTTCACGGACGCACTCGCTGCCAAATGTATAATGGCCAAGCAAATTGGCAGTTGATTTCAGAAGTAAAAAAAGCAGTAAAAATTCCTGTTATTGCCAATGGCGACATTAAAAATTCAACTGATGCCAAAAAAGCACTTGAACTATCAGGTGCAGATGGCGTGATGGTCGGTAGGGCATGTTATGGTAAACCTTGGTTGATAAACCAAATAAATTGCGAACTGCAAGGAAATGAGGCTGCGATCATCCCCACAGTTCAACAACAAAAAGATATTGTTCTTAATCACGTAAAAGAAATGATCGACCATTATGGAGAACAAACCGCAATTCCACTAGCGCGTAAACATATTGGTTGGTATAGTTCTGGTTTAAAAGGTTCAGCTGAATTTCGGGCCAAAATCAACACCACACAAGGCGCAACCAATGTTTTTGATATTATTGAAAGATTTTACGATTCTCAAATATTATGAGCCTAAAAATCCAACTTTCCCAAGTGAATCCAATCGTCGGAGACCTATCTGGCAACTGCCGAAAAATCCTAGACGAGTTCAAAAAAGCTCAAGAAAAAGGCTGCGATTTAGTGGTGTTTTCTGAGACGATTATTAGCGGTTATCCAGCGGAAGATTTATGGCGAAAAAAATATTTTATCCAGGCCTGCCAAGAAAAACTTTCAGAAATTCGCGAGGCAACAAAAGGCTCTAAATGCGCTATTTTACTGGGCTGCCCCACTATTGAGAAAAACCCCCACAAAAAAGATATAATTCGTAATTCAGCAATTTTACTCGAACAAGGCGAAATCAAAAAAATCATCAATAAAAAATCTTTGCCGAATTATGGCGTGTTTGACGAAAGCCGCTATTTTGAAGCGCACAGCAATTTATCATCTATTGAATTCCGTGGCCTAACGCTGTTTATACTAATTTGCGAAGACATGTGGGATCCAAAAAATCTTTTCCTTTTAAAAGAACAGATTTTTGACGCCACTATAACTCTTAATGCCTCCACTTATTCCGATAAAAAACACGAGAAGCGCTTAGAAATTGTCACCAATTTTACTAAAACTTTAGGTAAGCCATTGGTTTATGTGAATCAGGTTGGGGGGCAGGATGCTATAATATTTGATGGTTCTTCATTTGCGATGAACTCCCAAGGCGAAGCGGTTTTGCAAATGAAAGAGTTTGAAGAAGATTCTGCTGTAATCGAACTTGAAAAAACTGGCGAACTAAAAGCACTTAACCCAAGCAACGCGCGCATGTCACGAAGTGCTTCCCATTATTGCGCCTCTCTCCTTGGTTTACGGGATTATATTTCAAAAAATGGTTTTAAAAAAGTTTTGCTTGGCATGTCTGGCGGCATAGATTCCGCTCTAGTTGCCACAATTGCTGTTGATGCTCTAGGGCCACAAAATGTTATGCTTTATGCCTTACCAAGCCGCTATAATGCAGCAAGCTCGATGGAAGATGCAGTGGCTTGTGCAAAAAATCTTGGTGTAAATTTACAAACAATTTCCATTGAGCCTACATTCCAGGCAATGGAATCAACGCTTGGTGATGTCTCTTCTTTGACGAAAGAAAATTTACAGGCCCGAATTCGTGGCAATATTTTAATGGCACTTTCAAATAATTCTGGGGCCCTTTTGCTTTCTACAGGAAATAAATCGGAAATGGCCTGCGGCTATGCAACACTTTATGGAGATATGTGTGGCGCCTTCAATCCAATCAAAGATTTGTATAAAACCGAAGTTTATGAATTAGCGAGGTGGCGTAATGAAAATATCCCCGCACTTTCGGTTTATCCGCACAAAAACCTAATTCCGCAAAATATTCTAGAAAAAGCTCCTACAGCTGAACTGCGCCCCAACCAGAAAGACAGCGATTCGCTGCCAGAATATGCAATTCTTGATCGCATTTTATTTGCTTTAATTGAAGAACAAAAATCAGCTCCTGAAGTAATCAAAATGGGCTTTGATGAGGAATTAGTAAAAAAAGTGGTAAAACTTGTTTATACTAACGAATATAAGCGCAGACAGGCCATGATTGGCCCTAAGATTTCGAAAATGTCTTTTGACAAAGATCGCCGCTATCCAATTACTAACAAATTTGACGAATTTTATGGAAAATAAATTCTACGCTGGGTTTTGGGTACGCTTATTTGCTGGCCTCTTAGACTCGGCATTTCTTATGCCCCTTTTTGTTATTTTGGTTTATCTTCTCGGTATTGATCAATATCAGATGATAAAAATTAACGATGATTTCCACAGCTACACTTATCTTGGCGCCTCGGCACAAAATCACTTCGTTGATTTAATTACTTATGGTCTAACTATTGCCTATGTGGGCTATTTTTTAGCCAGCAAGAAGCAAGCCACTTTGGGCAAAAGAATTATGGGAATTTACGTTGGAAACCCTGATGGCTCTAAGTTAAGCCCTATGAAAGCTACCGCCCGTGCATTAGCATCTATCCTCACAGCTGCAACGCTTGGCTTGGGATTTTTAATGGTAATTTTCACCAAAGAAAAAATTGCTCTGCATGATTTAATTTGCGGCACTCGCGTTTTCCACGGTAAAAAACAATAACTTCAAAATGACAAAAATTTGCCGCTTCGCCCCTTCTCCTACTGGCTTCCTCCATGTTGGAAACATTAGAGCCGCTATTATAAATTTTCTTTACGCTAAAAAAACCGGCGGCAAATTTTTGCTGCGCCTTGATGACACTGATGCAGAGCGCGTGCGCGATGAATATCGCGATATGATTCTAACTGATATGTCTTGGCTGGGCTTGGAATATGATGCACTGCTTAAACAATCTGATCGCTTGGAAAAATATGAGGCAGCGAAAAACCAATTAATTGCCAAAGGCCGCCTTTATGAATGTTTTGAAACTCCAGAGGAATTAAATTTACAGAGAAAAGCCCAGATCGCCTCTGGCCTTACTCCAATCTATAACCGCGCTGCTCTAAATCTCACAGCTGAACAAAAAAATTCCCTGCGCGCGCAAGGCTTAAAGCCCCATTATCGCTTTTTGTTGGAAGATAAAATCACTTCTTGGGACGACAAAATAAAAGGCCGTATAACCTATGAAGGTCGGCATTTTTCTGATCCGGTTTTAGTGCGCGAAGAAAATGAAAATGGTAAAGGCGTTCCAACTTATACTTTTTGCTCTGTTGTGGACGATATTGAATTTGGCATCACCGATATTATTCGCGGCGAAGATCATATCACTAATACCGCGATTCAAATTCAGATTTTTGAAGCACTTGGGGCCAAAGCACCTTATTTTGCTCATCTATCTTTGGTTAAAGCTTCAGAAGGAAAAATTTCTAAACGGGAAGGCGGGTTTGACATAAAATCACTGCGTCTTGCTGGTTATGAGCCAATGTCGATCGTGAATTTGCTTGCCCAAATCGGCACTTCAGAGGCATTAAAAATCCACAAAAATTTTGATGATTTGGCGTGCGATTTTTCTTTTGATAAATTTTCTAAATCATCCACTAATTACGATATTTCTGAACTTGCGACCATAAACCACAAATTATTACAAACCCTGGATTTTCCTGAGATTAAAGTGCGTCTTAAAGAAATTGGTGTTGATAAAGAAATTTCAGAGAAATTCTGGCAAGCTATAAAGCCCAATCTCAATTTTTTACATGAAATTAAAGAATGGATTGAGATTTGTTGCGAAGAATTTCGCTTTCCTAATTCACAAAATGATCGGGAATTTTTACACCAGGCCGCAGAGCTACTGCCTCAAGATACTACAACGCCTGATTGTTGGAATTTATGGTTGGCAAAAATAAAAGAGGTAACTAATCGTAAAGGAAAGGAATTATTTATGCCAATCCGCTTGGCTCTAAGCGGGAAAGAACATGGGCCTGAACTAAAATTTTTAGTAAATTTAATTGAAAAAGAAGAAATTGTAAAAAGGCTGCTTTTTAATCTTTGAGGTAAATTTATGAAAGAAGATGAAGAAAGCAGGGTTATCAAGCCTGCAAGCCATGATGATATAAAATCTATGATGGAGATTTGTGAAGAAAATTTGCTAGAAGATAAATGCCTTAAACTAAACTCTGAGGAAATTTCTGAAAATGGGTTTTTGCTCTACCGCCTTACTTTCGAGAAGGCCAAAGAAATTATTGATAACAAAAACTTTTTTTGCCTGATTTTAAAAAATAACGATGAAACTTTGGGATATTTATTTGGATGCGATTTGGAAAAAACAGAAGATGGCTTTTACGAGAAAGCCTTAAAGCTTGATAAAGTCAAAGAAATTACCGGCAAAATTTATTACCACAGGCAAATTGCTAAAAAAGCGGGCTTTAAACATGTGGGCCGACAATTATTAACAGCAATGGTAGAGGAAGCTAAAAATCACGGCTATTCCCACATAATTTGTAAGATTGTTCTCAAACCATTTTATAATCAAACCTCTGTCTTTCTTCACGAAAAATTCGGCTTTAGAAAAATTGCAGAAATCAATGAAAACTCTATCACTACCGGCGTTTATCTGAAGGAATTATAAAAAATAATTTTTTGGTTTATCTCTTTAGCCACTTTTCTTTCCCTTCCAACTTTCTCTGCTCACTTTCTTTTCTAACTTAAATTTCCTTAACGACTTGCTACTACATAAGGCTTTGGTGAAAAATAAGCCCTTCCCATCTGCAAGTTATATAGTTAATAAAAATCTAAGCATTATCCCATTTTTTAGAAGATCTAAGGCACGAACCCAACATTTAACCGTTATTAATTAGATGAAGAAAAGAGAATGTAAGGGCTTTTTTCAATTGGGAGATACTGGCATTAAGGCTTTGGCGCCTTCAATAAGCGATGGAACAATCAAGTCCTTAATTTATTTGTTGATAGCTTTTTTAAACCCAGAAGAGGCGAGCTAAGATTAGCTTCTACAATTTTTTAAATTGCCCATCCACACAGGCCCCATCTTCAACAGAAAGAGAAGAATATTCAATTTCACCCATAACGGTTGCCTTACCTTCTATACTGATATTTTTTGCCTTAATATTACCTTCGAATTTGCCTTTGATATTGAGCGACTCCGCTATAATAGTTCCTTCAACTATCCCCCCCTCGCGCACAATAACTGAATTGCCATTGATCGTGCCTTTCACAGCTCCTTCAATTTCAATTAAGCCGGAACCGCTTATTTCTCCATTAATTTTTAAATCATGGGCTAGAATTGTGGGAGTGGATTTGAGATTGGCGCTGATTGCCTCTAATTTTTTCACAATTGAGCCACCTTTAGCTTGATTGTTGTGAACAGCAGCAGCCACTTTGGCTTTGAAATCAGCTATTTGCATACCTTATTAATTTACCGTCATTAAATAAAGCCTCACCGGCCTCGATGAATTTTTTTGGATTCAGCGGAATATTTTTATAGCGAACTTCATAATGTAAATGAGACCCAGTGCTGCGCCCTGTATTCCCTTGTAAAGCAATCACGTCACCTTTTTTAACAAATTGGCCATTTTTAACTTTCACTTCCGACAAATGACCATAGCGCGTTGTAATGCCAAAGCCGTGATCAATTACAATAGCATTACCATAATCGCTAAACCTACCAGCCAAAATTACTTTTCCTGAAGAAGGGCTTATGATTTTTTCCTTATTTACTCCAACAAAATCCAGCCCCTGATGCAGCGCTCTTCCACCCGTGATAGGATCCCTTCTTGAGCCAAAACCACTAGAAATATAATAGTTTTTCATGGGCTTGGAAAGCGGCATAATTTTGGCCAATTGTTCTAGCACCATCAAATAATCGAATTCTCCGCTAAATTTAACTTTAGCCAAATGTCTTTCTAAATCGTCCGCAGAAAGAGAAGGAGCCAGTGCTGCGTCAAGCGAAGCATCGGAAACGAGCGGGCCGCCTTGCCCGTAAACTTTATCCTTTTCATCATTCAAAGAAATTTCTTTTGGCGCTTGATATGATTTTTTTCTTAAAATCTGGGGCGGAATTTTTTTGATATTCAAACCCGTAAGCGCAATGGCATTTTCAATTTTTTTAATGCGTACCCGGGCAATTGATTGGATATTATTTAGCTGACTATCAACATCTCTAAGTTCATTAAGCGTATGTTTATCTGATTTGGAAAGACCTTCCTGCTTAAAACTCTTAGGCTCTTTGATAATTTGCTCTTCAGCACTAACATTATGATTGCTTCCAGTCACCAAAATCAGATATTCATTAACTTTTTTTAGTTTCTCATTAACCACCTTAAACTCTTCTTCAAAATATTTATTTGCTGATTTCAGCCTATTAATTTCTTCTGATTTAGCACTGAGAGCTTCGTTGTAATGTAGAGTTTGGTTAAAAAGACTAACCACGAAAGCAATGGAAAACATTATGGCCACTTGCATTAATGGCCCTAAAGTTACGCTTCTAATTTTTTGGTTGGTAACGAAAAGGATAGTCCTTTTGGCAAAAACAAATTTATAAAAACGGACCAGCATTTTTAGCAAAGCCACCCCGAAACCCTTGGACGAAACCGATATTTTCTTTTTTAAAAAATAACTCTTTTTCATCAAAAATTTATTTGGTTACTATATTTTACAATTTAAGTGGTGAAATCCCGGAGGGAAGTTAGGGTGTATCTAAATTTATCGAATCTATGGGCTAATAAGCTGTCTCACTGCAGGAGAACTGTTATAATTGGATCAAGTTAACTTAAAGCTTTTGGCATTGTTTTCACCCTCCACCCAATGTCAAGTTTTTTATGCCAGAGGCTCTCAAAAGCTTCTTGACAAAAGAACTTATAAAAATATGTTGTCGCGCTCTTTTTTTTAGCGCATTTTTCAATGCCTTTATTTCAAGCAGGTAATAAATATGTCAAAAGCAAAACTCCCAAAAACTACAGCAGATGGCGTTCACCCTAAACAACATGCAGTAAATGTTGCGATGACTGATGGCACAAAGTTTCAGATTCTTACAACTTGGGGTAAGGAAGGGGATACTTTAACCCTAGATGCTGATCCAAGAAATCATCCAGCGTGGCAAGAAGATAAAGCACAAAATTTTATTAACGCCAACAACGAAAGAGTTAGCAAATTTAAAAGCAAATTTGGCAATTTTGATTTTGTCAGCAACACAAAAGCTGAATAAGATTGTCGAAAAAACAAATTCTCTGTCTATCAGGCTGGGGTCAAAAATCTGATTCGTTAAAAATAATTTTTAATGATAAGGTTTTCGACCCCTTTTTTGTTACTTTTTTTGATTATTTAAAATTCGCCAAAATTGAGGAGTTTTTTTCCTCCATTCAAACAGAAAATAAAAATCCGGAAATTCTACTTGGCTGGAGCCTAGGCGGGCAGCTGGCCATTCGTTTGGTTGAGAAAAAAATATTCCAACCAAAGCTTTTAGTATTGTTGGCCCCACCCTTTCAGATGATAAAAGATAATAGAATTCAAGCAGGAATGGCTAAGGCAACTTTCGATAAATTTTATGAAAATTTTTCCCAGGCACCGGATAGAACTCTCAAACAATTTGCTATTTTAACGGCGATGAATGATCGCCATTCCACCGAAATCGCCAGAACTCTGGATGTTCATGAACAAAATTTTTCCCAGCTACAAGCCTGGTTAGAGGAATTAGCTCGATTCTCCTGCTTCGATGTAGATTTTTCAGAAATGCCCAGAACCATTTTATTCCAAGGTGCCGGTGATATGATCGTTCATAGTTCGCAAGCTGAATATTTCAGGCAAAGAATAAAAAACTTCCGTTTAGAAATTTTCAAAAACTGTGGCCACGCCCCTCATCTAAGCAATGTTGAAAGAATGAGAGAAATTATTCTCGAAGAAATAAACTAGTCCCAAAATTTCCAATCCCTCTGTTAGCCCTCTCCCCTTAGCCAGTACGCCTAATTTGTTGACATAATTAATAAAAACTTCAAACCACTTTAGCACAAACTCAACCTTGCATAGTCCAATGCGGCTACCCCCTTGTAACAAATTAATTATAATCTGACTATGAAAAACCAACCAACTATCTCGCAAGCAGAGCAAGTGCTAATTCACTTTTCTGCTACGGGTGATAAATCCACTGTTGTTAAATTATCTCAAACACCGGGAATTAATATTAATGCTAAAGACGAAAATGGCATGACGGCTTTAATGCATGCTATAGAAAATGATCAACCCTACATATATTCTTATCTCTTGGAAGATAGAAGAGTTGATATTAATGCCACAGATAACCAAGGACGAACAGCCTTAATACAAGCCATAACAAGGGGTAACACAAGCGCAGTGATTTCTCTTCTGAAGCATGGTGCTAATTTTTCGCTAGATCAAATTGCTGATGTTAGAACTGTTAGCCAAATAAGTTTAATATACGCTACTTTTTGGAGTTCTCCTGAAAATGCCGCTTCTCTCTTGCAGGCAAGAGGGGTTAATATCAATAGCTCTGAGGAGGGCGGAATTACGGCATTGATGTTTGCCGCTACAATAGAAGAAACTCAAGAAAAGAAAAATAGCTCAATCATTGAAGCTATTTTGCGAGCAGGCGCAGATACTAGTCTCACAATGTCTACCGAGGGGGTCACTAAGAATCTTCTGGAAGAAGGAATAAACCCCTAAAGTTGTGAATGAAAGTTATCCTAGTAATAGCCCTGGCATCTCAGCCTTAGGTCTCGCTCTCGAAGCAAAAAATATAGGAGCAATAGAAGCCCTAATACAAGCTGGCGCTAGACTTCCAGAACGAGGAGAGCCTGGCACTCGTAACCACATGACTTTAGCTTATGCGGCTTTGACATACATTAATATTAACCACCTCCAGCCAAACGAAGCCGCCGTTGTAATGCAGCAAGTAGGAATAGATAATCTAGATAGCAGCTCTAGCCCTGCTAATAAAATCCCACTATTACTACAGGCTATTAGTGAAGATCTTACAAAGGTTGTTAAGGTTCTTTTACATGGGGGAGCTAACCCAGATATGATCATGGTTGTAAGCGAGGAAGAGAGTGGTCCTATAGTGGCTAAAATAACACCACTAATGCGCGCTGTCAGTAAAGGAAATATAGAAGTTGTCCGCTCTCTACTGGAATATAGGGCAAAGATTGATAGCATAAATCCTGATGGAAATAAAACCGCACTAATTATGGCTCTAGAACAGGGTCATTTTGAAATTGCAGATCTACTTTTAGAACGTGGGGCAAGGATTACTCCGCAACACCCAACAGCTTTCGTGCTTGCTACCTTCAGAACCGCTTCAGACTTCGAAGCCGCCCTAGACCAAATAATACTAGAAGGAGTTAGCATTAACGCCCTAACAGAAGAAGGTTATAGCTCACTTATGATTGCCACTAAAGCACGTCAGATTGAGCTTGGCCGAGCCCTCCTACGAGCAGGGGCAGAAGTCAATTTAGAATCTCCAGACAACCATACCGCTTTACTAGGGGCTATTTATTCTGGTGACACGCAACTTATTTCTCTTCTTCTTGATCGCAGGGCTAATATTGAAAAGGTTACAAAGGAAGCCTTAGAGAAAGCAGTAAAAATAAACGACAAATTTTCTGAGGTTATGGATAGAGTGTTTTCTTATGCCATAACCAGGCCAGATCCACAATTTTTTAATCAGCTGTGGCATATCAAAGCTTATAATTTTACTAGTGACGAGATGTTAATAGGGATATCAGCTACGCTTAAGGAAAAAAAGAATGATGAAAAAACCAGAAAATTACTCGCCCAACATAGGATTGATTCCCATGAAAGCTGGGAGAAAATTTCTAAACTCAGAGATCTAAAAAGCGCATTCGAAAAGCAACTTAAAAAACAAAACGATCCTAATGCCAAGCGTTTAGCAGTGATGACCACCATCGCTTTTGCCACTGATACAGAGGTAAGGAAAAGCGCTCTATGGATAAGAGACGCTAATTTAGAAACTAAACTGCCTCCAGTAGCAAGCAGCGTGGTTGCCGAGAAATTTATCACAGAAAGTCTGAGAGCATTTTTAAACGAAGCTCAAATACAGGCCTTAATAACTGTTTTAAGTGATATAATACGCGGCCGGCTTTGTAAGGGTGTAGCAGCGGAGGATAGAAAAACTGCAGAAGAGGCTTTAGAAGAAAAAGCCACCCTATCCGATGCCCCAGCTGAGGAAAATTTACCAATGGAATCTTCTATGATCACAGAGGAAGAGAACAAAAAAGAGCCATCCTTAGCAGATTCCAAACCCAAGGTGCCTGCAACCATAGTCACTCCAGCAGAAGTGAGGCCGCTGGATGAAAGCAGAGATGAGGTAAGCTATATTTCGCCAGGCAGGGGGTGTTACATCCAATAAATTTTCAATATTGTAAGGCCAACTAATTTATTGGCCTTACAATATAAGGTTCAGCTTTATAGAAAAGCCGTAGCAAAAAATTTAGAGCCAATCTTTAAGCAGCCTTCTCGCCCTTAAAATTTGGATTAAACCAAGCCATAATTGTGTCTAATTCCAATTTTCCTTCTGCGTTTAAAATACGCTTTTTGCAAAATCCTTCTGATTCAAAACCAAGCGACTTATAGAGTGCAATCCCACGTTTATTACTTTGGCGTGTAAAAAGCTCAACGCGGGCAATATCAGTGTGCTTCTTTTCTACTTTATTAAGAAAATGGGAAAAAATTTTACGTCCCAAGCCTTGCCCCTGAAAATCAGGATGAACAACCATGGTGAGATTTCCTAGAGTATGCCGGAATACCAAGGGCTCATTAGGGTAACCATGAATTTCAGCAATAAGTTTTTTTTCTTGTTCAATAACGAAAATCAGGCCTTTTTTTAGTGCATTTTGCAAAAAATGCTCCACATAGAATTTCGTAACTTCTTTAGGCGTTCGTGCAATTCCATTTTCACATTCCGCCGTTGCGCGGTAAAGTTTGATGAGCTCTGCAACGTCTTTTTTATTGGCTTTGCGTAGTTTCATAATTTTGCGAGTTAAATTTTAGCAAAAATTAGCTGACTTATGTTTGGCAAAAAATAATTTCAGACTTTTAAACCGTATTGGCTTTGCCCAAGCTAATGATAGATAAGCTCTATGAGATATTGAATTATTCAGGCGAAGATAATTATCTAAATTTTCCTTCGGTAAGAAATTGCCTCAAGCAGATGAGGTGCTGAAATTTTATCTATCCCCTCCAAATCTGCAATGCTGCGCGCAACCCTTAGAATTCTGGTGATCCCACGCATAGAACTATGCATTTTTTTCGCTGCATTTTGCATAATTTTTTGCCCTTCTTCATCAAGTTGGCAGAATTTTTCCAAAATTTTCCCGTCAATTTTTGCATTAACTTTCGGTATATTTTTCATTGTTTCTTCTTTCTCATATCTTTCTTTTTGTCTCTGTCGTGCCTTAAAAACTCTGGCTGCAACCACATTAGAACTTTCGCCTTCTTGGACATAATTATCGGTGGAAAAAATATCTAATTGAGAAACATTCACCAAAATATCAATGCGATCCAAAAGCGGGCCGGAAATTTTATTTTTATAATCCTCTCCACAAATTGGCGCCTTTTTACATTCGCGCGCGCCATCTCCCAAATAGCCACAGCGACATGGGTTCATCGCTGCCACTAACTGGAAATTTGCTGGATAATTTATGTGAGAATTGACGCGGGCAATATTAACACTTCCGGTTTCTAGCGGCTGGCGCAGAGAATCTAAAACTTGCCTCGGGAATTCCGCTAATTCATCTAAAAATAGCACGCCATTATGCGCTAAAGAAATTTCACCTGGCTTTGCCTTAACCCCTCCGCCAACCATTGCTGGCATTGAGCAAGAATGATGCACTTCACGGTAAGGGCGATGGGTTATTAATTGCCCATCAGAAAGCTTGCCGCTAATGCTGGCAATCATATTGATTTCAAGGATCTCAGACAATTCAGGTTCCGGCAAAAGCCCAGGCAAACGCGACGCCAGCATTGATTTCCCTGTGCCCGGAGGGCCAGACATTAAAATATTATGCCCACCAGCCGCGGCAATTTCCAAGGCACGCTTCGCTATCGCCTGCCCTTTAACGTCGGATAAATCTGGGTAAGATCGGCTAGAAATAATTTTCGAACTTTGGGGCCGCGCGAGAATTTGCTCACCTTTTAAGTGATTAACCAAAGTTAATAAATCCGGCGCGGCAATAATTTCTAACTCCCCTGCCCAAGCGGCCTCTTTGCCATTTTCTCGCGGACAAATTATTCCTAAATTGCGTTGATTAGCGCCAATCGCCGCTGAAATAATTCCACTTACTGGATGAATTTTCCCATCAAGCGAAAGCTCGCCTAAAATAACAAAATCTTCCACAATAGAAGGAGCAAGCACGCCCATTTCAATCATAATGCCCAGGGCAATTGCTAAATCAAAATGGCTGCCTTCTTTTTGCAAATCAGCGGGGGCAAGATTAACGGTGATTTTTTTATGAGGCCAAGAAAGGCCGGTAGAACTTATTGCAGCTTGGACGCGTTCTTTCGATTCGCCCACTGCCTTATCTGGCAGGCCAACGATCGTAAAGCCGGTGAAGCCTGGGGAAATTTTTATTTGAACATCAACAAGGGCAACGTCAATTCCTGCGAAGGAGAAGGTTTTTATTTTGGCAACCATGGTGTGGGTTTAGGTAGTATGGGTTTAAATGGTGTGAATTTAACTTTGGTGAAAAAGTGGCGAGCCCGAGACGATTCGAACGTCCGACCCACAGCTTAGAAGGCTGTTGCTCTATCCAGCTGAGCTACGGGCTCTTAAAAGAAGGCCGCGCTTTCTAAGCAGCTTATAGGAAAAATCAATCAAAAATCAAAAGAGCTAGATTAATTTTTAATGTCGCGCGCGCCGAAAATAGCCGTTCCAAGCCTGATATAATTCGCTCCAAGCGCTATAGCTTCTTCAAAATCAGGGCTCATTCCCATTGAGAGATTTTCTAAATTATTTTCCTGAGCCAATTTAGCCAACAAAGCAAAATAAGGAGCGGGGGTTTCATTGGCGGGAGGAATGCACATTAAGCCAGTTACATTTAAACCACATTCATCACGCGAAAATTTAACCAATTCTGTAAGCTCGCTGGGCGCAACCCCACCTTTTTGTTCTTCTTCTCCAATATTAACTTGGATAAAAATCTGCGGATTTTTTTTCTGCTTAGCGATTTCTTTTTTTAAATTCACTGCCAATTTTTTACTGTCTAAACTCTCAATACAATCAAATAGCTCAATAGCTTCTGCCGCTTTATTGCTTTGTAGATGACCAATAAAATGTAACTTTATTTCAGGAAAATTCTCTTTGATTTGGGGCCATTTTTCTTGTGCCTCTTTTACATAATTTTCGCCAAAAATTTTGCATCCGCAATTAATCGCCTCGATAATTTTTTCCGCCGAAACCATTTTGGAAACTGTAATTAAATTGACTCTTGAACTATCTCGCCTGTAGAGTTTGCAAGCTTTTTCAATTTTGCTTTTCACCAAAAATAAATTGCGCCCAATTTCAGTTTTCATGAATCAAAAATTATTGTTTGAAATAAAAAAATTCTCTGCCGCACCGGTTTTTTTCACCGATCTAAAAAAGATTTCTAACCCTTTTTCTATAATCAAAAACCTGCCAAAAAATTCTCTGATCATTATCCGCGAATATGATCTAGAATGGCACAAGCGCGAGGCTTTCGCTGCCCAAATTATCGCTTTGGCCAAACCAAAAAAAATAAAAGTTTTGATTGGAAAAGATTTTAATTTGGCAAAAAAACTGAAAGCCGACGGCGTTCATTTTTCTGATTTTGACCATTCCTCATGGCAATTTTTTAAGAAAAAATCTTATCCAAAGAAATTCATATTCAGCCTTGCTTGCCATAGCTTTAAAAGCATTCTAAGAGCGCAAAAATTAAAACCAGATTTAATTTTTATTTCCCCAATTTTTGCCAGTAGCAGCCATCCTGACGTAAAGCCTTTAGGTCTAAAAAATTTGGCGAAAATTACTTTTAAAACCAAAAAGGCCAATTACTTTTCAAGCAGAATTCGTGCCCTTGGAGGGATAAATTTCACCAACCTCAAACGTCTCAGAAAGCTTAATATACCAGGCTTTGGCGCCATTGATATTTTCAAAAAATTTTTATGAAAATTACTCCAGTGATACTTTCCGGTGGCTCCGGCACCAGGCTGTGGCCAGTTTCGCGCAGTTTAAATCCAAAACAATTTTTAGATTTTTTTGGCAAAAATTCTTTATTTCAGAAAACGGCATTACGCGTAAAAAATGCCGCCGATTTTCAGGCACCAATTGTTATTTGTAATAACGAACATCGTTTCACTGCAGCAGCAGAATTACAAAAAATTGGAATCAAACCGAAATCTATTATTCTTGAACCAATTGGAAGAAACACCGCTCCTGCCATTGCTATCGCGGCTTTAGACGTTCTCGCTGGTAATAATAAAGAAAATAATCTGATTTTGGTTATGCCTTCTGACCATATAATTCATGATGAAGAAGCATTTATTTCTCAGGTAAAAAAAGCAACAAAAGCGGCGTTAGAAGGTTATTTAGTAACGTTTGGCATCGTTCCCAAAAAGCCTGAAACCGGCTATGGATATATTAAACAAGGCCAGGAACTTGGAGGCTTTAAAGAAGTTTTTGCCGTCGAAGAATTTGTCGAAAAACCAAAGAAAGAGAAAGCGGAAGAATTTCTTCGCAGCAAAAATTATCTGTGGAATAGTGGTATATTTTTATTTGATGCCACCGCTTATTTAGCCGCTCTACAAAAATTCCAAAAAGAAATTTTTAACTCTTGTCACAATAGTTATAACAAAGCAGAGCGCGACTTGGATTTCATTCGTCTCTCCGCTGAAGATTTTGAAAAATGCGAAAATATTTCTATTGATTATGCGGTAATGGAAAAAGCAGAAAAAGTTGCTGTAAGCCCAATTGACATAGGTTGGTCGGATGTTGGTTCTTGGGAAGCAGTTGCTGAAATTGCCCCACGTGATAAGGAAAATAACAGCCTGATTGGTGATGTTGCCGCTCTTAAAACTACAAATTGTTATATAAATTCGCGCAATGGATTGGTAGCCACAATTGGCATTTCAGACCTTATAATCATTGCTCTGAAAGATGCTGTTCTCATTGCGAATAAAAATAATTCACAAGATGTAAAAGAATTATTTGAATTACTCAAAAAACAAAAGCGCGATGAATGCCATTCGCACACTAAGGTTATGCGCCCCTGGGGAAGCTTTGAAACCATTGATTTTGCTGATCGCTTCAAGGTTAAAAGAATCACCGTAAATCCAAATTCTTCGCTTTCTTTGCAAATGCATAATCATCGTTCTGAACATTGGGTGGTGGTGAAAGGAACCGCGCACGTTACTTGTGACGACAAAGAATTTGTAATGAAAGAAGATCAATCAACTTATATTCCAGTTGGTAAAAAACACCGGCTTGAAAATAAAGGGGAAGCCCCATTGGAATTAATTGAAGTGCAAACTGGTAGCTATTTAGGTGAGGATGATATCATTCGTTTTAGCGATATCTACGGCCGATAATTTCTAATGCCAATGCAAGTTTTTTGGATAATTTTTTCTCAAGAATTACTGATTTCTTTCCGCCATCTTGGAAAAATTTTGGCAAATTTCTTATTTTTTATAATCACAGTTACAACTTTCTTCCTGATGGCGCAGAACCATGAAAATCAGCCATCTACAGTGTTCTACCCAACTATAATAATTTGGTTTTCTCTGCTTTTTTGTTTAATTTTTTCCGCTGCCGATTTCTTAAAAAAGGATTTTGAGGATGGCACCATCGAACAGGTCATTATCTCTTGCGATAATTTTGAAATTTTTATTCTAGCGAAAATGCTCGCCAATTGGTTTATTTCTTGTTTGCCGATTATGCTTGCGATACCGCTCATTCTACTTGCAAACGATGTTGCTCCAGATTCTATTTTTCATTTTTTTGCATTAATTTTTCTAGCCAGCTTGATTATAAATTTTATCTGCAATTTTTGCGGAAGCCTCTCAACCCTTGGCAATTCTGCTCCTGTAATTGCCATAATTGCTTTACCTTTGATAATTCCAATTCTGTTAGTCAGCTATTTAGGAATGCTTAATGATGGCTCGGAAAATTTTTGGATTAGCTTTAAGATTCTGCTAGGAATTAGTGTGGTCATTGGTTGCACAACTATTTTTTTTACCGCAAAAATTGTCAAAATTGCTGCCGAATAATTCTTTATACTAAATTCGCGGCGAAAGTTTTGGCCTCAAATTCCTGCAAATCTTCTAATTTTTCACCGATACCTATAGCATAAATCGGCTTCTTAAATTTCTGTGCTAGCCCCACCACAATTCCACCTTTGGCAGTGCCGTCAAGCTTTGTAATTACTAGCCCAGTGATGCCCACAATCTGATTAAAAATCTCTAATTGGTTGCGCGCATTTTGCCCTGTGGTGGCATCAAGCACCAACAAATTTTCATGTGGTGCTCTTTCATCAATTTTCTTCAGAACCAAATTAATTTTTTTTAATTCATCCATCAAATTCTGCTTGTTTTGCAGCCTTCCTGCAGTGTCGATCAATAAGACATCAAAGTTATTTTTTTTGGCAAAATCGAGAGCACGGTAGGCGATTGCTGCCGGATCTTCATTATCTTTTTGTGGTAAAATAATTTCACAATCGGCTCTTTTTGCCCATACTTCTAATTGCTGCGAAGCCGCTGCCCTGAAGGTGTCGCAAGCTGCTATTAAAACTTTTTTATTTTGATTTTTTAAATTCGCCGCAATTTTTCCAATAGTAGTAGTTTTGCCGGCACCATTAACGCCATTAAAAATTATTACATACGGTTTTATTAATTCATCCAGCTTTGGCGCGCCCTGGCAAGGTTTTAAAATCTTCTCTATTTCTGCTGCCAAAAATTCTCTTACCTGATTATCATTAATGTTTTTTTCAAATTTTTTTTCTTTGAAATTTTTGATTATATCAGCAGCCACCTCACCGCCCATATCGCTTAGAATTAAAGCTTCTTCTAATTCTTCCAGCCTTTCTGCATCAAGTTTTTTATGAGTAAAAATTTGAGTAATTGCTGAAGAAATTTTGGTCGAACTATTCTTTAGCTGATCGGTGATTTTTGATTTAGAAAATATAGCAAACATTATCTTAAATAATTCTCTGGGTTAACGGCGTCGCGGCCTTTTCTTAAGCCGAAATAAAGTTGCGGTGAGTGAACATTACCAGTGGTTCCAACCGTGCCAATTACTCCGCCTTTAGAAATTTTTTGGCCACGTTTAACTGCAAACTTTTCCAAATGCGCATAGGCAGTAATCCAGCCTCCTGAATGTTTGATGATCACCAAATTACCATAGCCCTTTAATTCATTGCCAACATAAGCAATCACGCCATCTTCTGCTGCTTTCACTTCGGCGCCTTCTCTAGCTTTAATGTTAATTCCGTCATTATAGAGCCCGCCTGGCTTGGGGCCGAATTTAGAAACCACCGTGCCACGCAAAGGCCAAGAAAAATGATTTAATTTATCTAAAGTTTTTTCAATAAAACCGGGCTCAGGTTTTTTTTCTGAATTAGCTAAATGGAAATCTTTCTTTTGAGCTTTTTGCAATGGCTTTTTTTCTGTTTCTGCTACAGAAGCTTTATTTTCAAATTTGGCTATCCTGAGCTTTTGTCCAACCTTCACGCTGTAAGGCGCCTTCAAATCATTCATCTCAATTAGATTATCAATTTTCATATTATGAGCGCGCGAAATTCCATAAAGCGTGTCGCCAGATTTTACTTCATAATAGTTTGGCGATGGAATTGCTAGCTTGGCTCCAGGCCTAAGGTTGTAAGGCGGGTTTAGATCATTCTGCTTGATTAAATCATGCACAGTGACCTGATATTTTTTGGAAACGCTATAAACAGTGTCTCCGGAACCAACTTCAACCTGATGATTTTTTGATTTGCTTGATGCAACAGTCGCGCTCTTTTGCTTACTGGCGCGATTTTTTTCTTTGCTTGTAGAATTATTTTTACTGTAAACATTTTTGCTGCGATTTATCACTTGCGAAGGCTTCTGGCTGCAAGAAGAAACAACAAAAACCAGTAAAAAGCTGATTAAGAATTTCATTTTAAAATGAGGTTGGCTTTGATGCTGCAGAGGTAGTCTCTAAGTAAATATATCCACCACTTTCAAATTAGCAATTTTGAGAAACGATTATGCAATTTTTTTTCCACTTCAATAACCACCTCACTTTAGAAATACAGATTCTTCTTATTGCAGTTTTGGCGCTAATTTCAGGCAGTTTCGCCAGTTTGCTAAGTTACCGCATGATTAAAAACCAACCAATTATTTTTGCCCGGTCGCGCTGCGGGAATTGCCAAACCAACTTAAAAATTCGTAATTTAATCCCTCTTTTTTCTTGGATTTTTCAGCGTGGTAAATGCAGCAATTGTCATGAAAAAATCTCTGTTCGTTATCCGCTGATTGAACTAATTTTTTTGGTGAGTTTTTTGACTATATTTTTTGCCCTGCATCAAGAAATAAGCTGGAGAATGATCATATTGTTTTTGATTACTGCTACTATGATCATCATGTGCATAGTTGATCTTGAAGAATATTTTATTCCCAACTCCACCCAATATTTTCTAGCTGTTTTAGCAACAATTCTGGTGCTTTTAGATGGCGGGGTTCCTTTAGTTTTAATCAATTTAAAGCCAGCATTTCTCTATATGGCCTTTGGCATTTGCCTATATGCCTTTTTTTACTATGTGGCCAATATCGAGGCGCTAGGAATTGATGATATGAAATTTTTCTTCGTCGCTGGCTTCATGCTTGGGCTCAAAAATTTCGTGATTTTCATGTTGCTGAGCGGTGTTTTTGGGCTGCTATTTGGATCAATATGGCAGAAAGTAAAAAAAGAAGAGGCTTTCCCATTTGCCCCGGCGATATGTCTTTCCACCTTCCTGTGCCTGCTTTTCGACAAACACTTCAACCCCGTTGATTTGCTGGGCTCGCTGTTATTTTTCTAGAATCTTTAATGCTAATTTTTTCCTGGGCGCCAATTTTTCTTGTCTATTTTCAAAGATAAATTTTTCTAAAAAATATCCACTTAATTTTAAACCGTCCGAAAGATCTTCACTGTTAATTTGCCTATCTTCTTCAAGCAAGAAACCAGGCAATCTAAGTAATTTATTTTTATAAGGACTGCCTGCCACAAGCGACACTGCCCGCGCTGATTTAGTTGATACAAAAGCCAAATCAATTTTCGCACCAGTTACCACGCAAGAAGACAGATCAACGCCATATCCCAGGGTTTTTAAAATTTTTAATTCCAGCTTGATATAAGAAGATAAAAATTTTTCCGCCGAGCTTTCTTCAGAAGAAATTTCTCGCAAAAAAAGCAGCAATTTTTCAAAGAGAGCTGGTTGACTTTCACGCTCTAAGAAAGATTCATCAATTATTGAAAATAAAGAGTTCAAACAATCAATTCGCAGGGAATCAAAAATTATTTTTGAGCAGTAAGACTTGACTAAATCAACACAAAAAAATTGGCCAAGATTTTCTTCAATTCGTGCCCGGAATTCAAAATCTATAAGATTACCAATTTGAAAAGTTGCCCTGTCCTTCGTTGATTTTACTGATTTGATAAAGCCGCGATATACACCATGCTGACGTGAAAAAACTTTAACGATTAAAGAATTTTCGCCATATTTTTTGCTACTTATGATTATCCCTTCATCTCTGAATTTCATCTTTTAAAGAAAGTAAAAAATTTAAAGCCGCTTTAGAATCAGTAAATACGTGCTTTTGTGGCAATTGATTGCGAAACCAAGTAAGCTGTCTTTTAGCATAATTTCTAGTTTTTTGGGTGGCAATTTCCAACATTTTTTCACGATTTAATTCACCCTTTAGGAAAGCACGAATTTCATAAAATCCTAGAGTTTTGGTAATTTGTTTATCATCGCTAATGCCTTGTTCTATCAGGGTTCTCACCTCTTCTAAAGCACCTGATTGCAGCATTTTTTCAAAACGTCTATTGCAAGTGTCATAAAGTTTTTTGCGATCAGGATTTAAATTAATGTGAATAAATTTTGTCTCAGGGAAAATTATTTTATTTGGTTGTTTTTGCCAAAAAGATATTATTTTGCCAGTTTGTAAAAAAACCTCGTAAGCCCTGATCAGACGCTGTTTATCGGCTATTTTATTTTCTCCAATTTCAAGCAATTTTCTTTGCAATTCTTCATGACCAAATTTTTCATAAAATTCACGCGCTTCATTTTTCACTGCTTCATCAATTGATGGAATTTCTGAAATTCCTTCCACCAATTTTGAAATATACATCCCACTTCCACCAACAATTATTGGCAATTTCTTTTCTCTCCATGCCCCTTCAACCACTGATTTTACAAGGCTAAGCCAGGTTGCAACTGATGATGATTCATTGGGCTTTAAATAAGAATATAAGAAATGTTTTACTTTTTTTTGTTCCTCATGAGTGGGTTGCGAAGATAAAATTGGCAAGCCTTCATAGAGTTGTAAAGAATCAGCATTAATGATAACAATATCCATTTCATCCGCCATTTTCAATGCCAGAGCGGATTTTCCAGAAGCAGTGGGCCCAGAGATTATTATGATTTTTTCATCCATTTTGTAAAATTTTTTTTAGCATTTTTAGGTCGTCAGCTAAATCAATTTCAAAGGCCATTTCTTTCTCAGTGCGCGGGTGGGAGAAGTTGATTTTGTAAGAGTGAAGAGCCTGGCGTGGAAAATTTTGCACAATTTTTTTTGCTTCATCCGATAAATTATTGGGCGGATTTTTTTTGCAAGAATTGTATAATTGATCACCAACTAAAGAGTGCTTCATTGATTCTAGATGCACGCGAATTTGATGAGTCCTGCCAGTTTCCAGCCGACATTCAAGAAGGCTCACAAAGCCGTCTAAAAAAATTTCCTTCGTTTCATAATGCGTGATAGCGTTTCTACCAGCAAGGCGCGAAATTACCATTTTCAGGCGGTTGGTTTTTGAGCGCACAATATTTTTGTTTATGGTGCCAGAGGAAGGCGTCAACTGCCCGTAAACAAAGGCTAGATAGCTTCTTTTAACTTCGCGGTCTTTTAATTTTTGGCTGAGTTTGTGATGAGTAAAATCATTCTTGGCAACCAGCATCAAGCCGCTTGTATCCTTGTCTAAGCGATGAACAATACCAGGGCGAAATTCACCATTAATTTGCGATAATTTATTTTGATGGGTGAATAAAAGAGCATTGACAAGAGTATCATCATGATTGCCTGCACCAGGATGAACAGTAAGGCCAGCTGGTTTGTTAATCACTAATAAATCCTCATCTTCGAAAATAATTTCAAAGGCAATTTCCTTGGCCTGCAAATGCGAAGTTTTTGGCACAGGAACGAGAACAAAAATTTTCTGACCAATTTTAACTTTTTGTGAAGCAGCGCTGAAGGGCTGGTTTTTCTCATCCACCACCAATTTCTCTTCAATAAAATTCTGAATTTTACTACGCGTAATTTCCGGATTTTGTGATGAAAATTTTTCTGCTAATAATTTGTCTAGCCTTACTCCTCCTTCATTCTCACCAACTATAAACTCAAATTTTGTCATTAATTAAAACCTCTCGCGCTTCCTCATTTGTTCCTGGAATAGGTTTTATTTCTATTTCCCGATAATTTTTTCTTAAAAATTTATAGGCAATTTCAGGCCATTCAATTAAAGAAATTCCATTTTTTAAAGCATCAAAGAACCCAATGTTTTCAAGCTCTTCCTCATTTTTTAAACGATATAAATCAAAGTGAAAAATTTCACCTTTTTTACTGTTATAAGAATAAAGCAAATTGAAGGTTGGGCTCAAAATTTCGCGTGGTTTTTCGCTTAAAAAATTAATAAAATTTTTAGCAAAAAAACTCTTGCCCGCCCCTAATGTTCCCTTCAAACCAATCACATCTCCAATATGTGTTTGAGCAGCTATTTCTTTGGCTAGATCAGCCATTTCGCTTTTAGAATTAATCAGAATTTTTTTCACAATAAGTCAAATATTGTTTCAATCGGAACATGATCAGAAGGCTGATTTTCAATGCGAAAATTATGATGGATTTTCATTGATTTAATATGGGCTTTTAAATTAGGAGTTGCCCAAATGTGATCAAGCCTGCGGCCTCTATCCGATCCAAGAGGGTCAAGGGCGCGATAGCTCCACCAACTATAGAGTTTTTCGTTTTTATCGACAAAAAATCGATGCGTATCAATCCAATCTAAGCTTTGTTGAAGCATAGCCATTTTTTCTATCTCAATTGCTGTGTGCGAAACTACGTTCAGCATTTGCTTGTGCGACCATACATCATGTTCAAGCGGGGCGATATTTAAGTCTCCCACCATAATAATTTTTTTATCTTTTTGCGCGGCAAAAAATTCGCTCATCCAATCAATAAATTTTAGCTTATGATCAAATTTATGATTAAGCGCGGCATCAGGAATATCACCGCCTGCTGGCACATAGAAATTATGCAAAAACACTTCACCAAGGCTGGTTTCAAGCGCAGCAGAAATATGGCGTTTATGGCCATAATCCAAAATATCGATTTTCTGCACTTTACTCAAAGGAACTTTGGATAAAATTGCCACCCCATTATAAGATTTTTCCCCAAAAAATTCGATATATTCAAAGCCTAAGGCACGCGCTTCAAGTGCTGGAAACAATTCGTCACAAACTTTTATTTCTTGTAAGCAAATTACATCAGGATTGGCCATGTCGATAAATTTCTTAAGCAACGGCAAGCGCAAACGTAGAGAATTGATATTCCAAGAAACTATTTTCATTATTTTATTTCATAGGTCACCATAACACTGATGACAATTTTTTGTTCACCCGCCTCTATTTGCGGAACCATTATTTGTGCAGCGATAAGTGGTTTTGTTGTCATAGAGCGCACCCCCATTAGCGGCATTGAATTATTTTCACTGAAATTTACAAATCGGCCAAGCTTTACACCCACAGCCTTTGCCGTTAATTCCGCATCTTTTTTAGCTTTTTCAATCGCTTCAGCGCGGGCTTTAGCTTTGAATTTTTCTTGATCCTCAATTGCAAATGACAAGCCCCCTACTTCACCAACAGCAAGCTTCGCAGCCTCACTAAAAATTTCACCCGCCGTCTCAAGTTTGCGCAATTTTACAGCAATAGTTTCGCTAGCCTCATAGCCAGTTAAAATTTGCTTTGCCGGCGGACAAATTGGTTTGAAACAAACTGTGGGTTCGTAAGAATATTTTGGATAAGTGTTATAATTTTCGGTTTTTATATCTTTCTCATCAATGCCTTTTTCTTTCAGCATTTGTAAAGCTTTATTGGCTTTCTCTGTCATTTTTTGCTGCGCTTTTTCAACTTCTTTTTCTTCTTCGCGAACTGTGATAAAAAAATAAGCAATATCAGGCTTAGGCTTAGCGGTAATATCCGCGCTGCCATAGCCTGTAATAGTGCTAACCGCCATAGCGCTTCTTTTCTTAATCGACACATCATTGATCACAGCAAAAGATTGTATCAGCAGAAAAAAACTCAACACCATAATTAATATAGTGAGAGGGGCTCTTTGTTCGTCAAAAAAATTTTTCATAATTATTTGGTCTCCAACCTTGGAAATACAGCCTTTGGTTCATTTATTTTATGCCCTGCAAGCAACGAGTTATTTAGAAAAGAGAAATTTCTTTGTGAACTTTCGATGTTTAATAAATCGAGAATTTTTGCGGCACTTTCGGGCACAAAAGGTAATAATAAAATAGCGATTAAACGGATTGACTCAGCCGCTTCCGACAGGGCTTCGTTCATTTCGGAAATTTTATTTTCTTTTTTCAAATTCCACGGCGCGGCATCATTAAAATTGCGATTAACTATTGTGGCAAACTCAACAATTGCAGCAATTGCTTTATCAAAAGCAAAATTTTTCATGGCCGTAAAAACCTGTTCTGCATAAGGCTCAAGCAGGGTTTTGGCATGTTTAGGAGCGGCCAAAATTTTTCCGTCACAATTTTTAAAAATCATCGTGAGTGAGCGCTGTACTAGATTGCCAATATTATTGGCCAGTTCTGCGTTAATGCGGGTGATAAAAGCAGTGCGCGAATAATCACCATCATTGCCAAAGGGAACTTCACGCAACAAAAAATATTTAAAATAATCCACAGCCGTCTCACTGCCACAGCCTAGGCTTTCTAACCATTCTAATTCTTTTAGCGTATCAATTACATTTCCCACTGATTTAGAAATTTTTTGCCCACAATTTGTCCACCAACCATGAGCATAAATGCTGTGCGGAATGTTTAAATTCGCGGCCATCAAGAAAGCAGGCCAATAAACAGCATGAAACCGCACAATATCTTTGCCAACCATATGAACCGGCGAATCAACTGTGTTGTACCAAAATTTTTGATAAAGTTCGGCGTTTTCGTTAGGAAAACCAAGGGCAGAAATGTAATTGGTTAAGGCATCCAACCAAACATACATAACATGTTTTTGCTCAGGATTATCAGCGCTTGATGGCACTTTTACGCCCCAAGAAAATGAAGTGCGCGAAATAGATAAATCTTTCAACCCGCTTTTAACAAAAGACACCACTTCATTAAAGCGCGATTGAGGGCGAATAAAGTCTGGCGCGGCTTCATAAAGGGTTAATAATTTTTCTTGGAAAGCAGAAAGCTTAAAAAAATAGCTCTCTTCTTTATGCCAACTAACTTCGGCACCAGTGGGAGCCTTGCCATCTATTAATTCATCTTCTGCATAAAAAGCTTCATCGCGCACAGCATACCAACCCTCATAAGTGCCTTTGTAAATCCAACCATTTTTCTCAAGAATTTCCCAAAATTTTTGCGCGCATTTTTTGTGACGATTTTCGGTGGTGCGGATAAAATCATTATTAGAAAGCTTTAGAATTTGTGCTAACTCACGAAATTTTAGTGATACTTCATCACAAAATTCTTGTGGATTCTTGCCGCGCGCCAAAGCCGATTTTTCTACTTTCTGACCATGCTCATCAGTGCCGGTTAAAAAATAAACATTATAACCATCAAGCCTTTTGAAACGCGCCACCACATCGCATGCAATAGAGGTGTAAGCGTGGCCGATATGCGGCACATCATTAACGTAATAAATTGGCGACGTGATATAAAAATTTTTATTCTCTGATTGCTCTAAAAAAACATCATGATTTTCAGATTTCTGCACCATTTTATTTGTTTTTTGATTTATGATTTGTATTTTCTGCGCCCTTGATTTTAGGGGGTTTGCCCAGTTTCTGGAAGATACATAAATAAATCAACTTTTAAAACGTCATTCACACAAATGTCATTTACACAAAAGCTCGATGCTATTGTTAGCAAATTCCACGAGCTGGAAAAAAAATTGCTTGATCCTGCTTCTTTGGGGCAAAATTTTGCCAAAATTTCTAAAGAACATTCTGACATGGCGCCAATAGTGGCGCTAATTGAGGAATATAAAAAAACGCAAAAAGAAATTGCTGATATTGATGAAATGTTGCCTGTTACCGAAGACAAGGACATGAAAGATTTAATGGAGCAAGAGCGTTTTGATCTAAGCAAAAAAATTCCTGAACTTGAACAGCAAATTAAAATTTCACTTTTACCACGCGACGCAGCGGATGAAAAAAATGCCATATTGGAAGTGCGCGCTGGCACTGGCGGCGAGGAGGCGGCACTTTTTGCTTACAAGCTTTTTGCTATGTATCAAAAATATGCCGAAAAAAGACGCTGGAAATTTGAAATTCTCTCAATTTCTGACACTGGGCTTGGAGGCTATAAAGACGCTTCCGCTTCAATTTCTGGTAAAGGCGTTTTCGCGCGCTTGAAGTTTGAATCAGGCGTACACCGCGTACAACGGGTTCCAGAAACTGAAAACCAAGGGCGGGTCCACACTTCAGCAGCTACAGTTGCCGTGCTTCCTGAAGCCGAAGAAATTGATATTAAAATTGAAGAAAAAGATTTGCGAATTGATGTGTTTCGTTCAAGCGGCCCGGGTGGGCAATCAGTGAACACCACTGACTCGGCGGTGAGAATAACCCACATTCCAACTGGCATTGTGGTTTCAATGCAGGATGAAAAATCACAAATTAAGAATCGTGAAAAAGCCATGAAGGTTCTGCGTTCACGCTTATATGAAGCTGAACGCGAGAGGACTGACAAAGAACGTGCCGCTAATCGTAAAGAGCAAGTGGGCAGTGGCGATAGATCAGAGAGAATCAGAACTTACAACTTTCCCCAAAGCCGCGTCACTGATCACCGCATTAACCTTACCAGCTATAGAATTGAGGCAGTGATGATAGGGGAATTGGATGAATTTATTGATGCGCTAATTGCCGATGATCAAGCACGCAAATTGGCCGAGAACGAGTAGATTTATATAGATTTATTAGTGATCAATTAAGCAAGAAAGCCGTCTAATATTTGGCGAAGTGGAAAATTATTATTAACAGGTTCCACCCTCTAATAGGGGCGGGGCTTAGGAGCTTAACTTTAAAAAAAATATTTTTTAAGGGCGCTAGATATTCTGTAGAATCACTAAAAACAGCAGTATCTCTGCGAAAAATAGATAAAGATATAGCCTATTTTAGGCGCTAATCTTTATTAATTTATAAAGAAGTTCAAAAGAGACGTCTCTAAGACCGCCGAACTCTACTTTGATTTATTAACCCTTCTTCTTAGCAAGAAATTCCAACCAACAAATCGCCAACATCCAGCTTATTTTCAAAAGAACATTTTGCCCCACTTCTAACGCTTTCAAGGCCCGAAGCACAAATTAGAGAATCAGCAAGAACCTGCTCTTTTATGTAATTTTCAAAATTTTTTGCTACTTCCAAAATTCGCGGATTGGCAGAAAAAAGATGTAGTTCAATACGATCGGAAATATTGAGATTAGCATCTTTGCGGTTTTGCTGAACAGCACGGATTATATCGCGTGCGATGCCTTCATCTTCCAACTCTTTACTAACTTCGATATCAAGAGAAACCAAGCAATCATTGGTTGGAAGAGCAGCAATAGCAAATTTTTTTTCATCCTGATTTTTGGTGGCAAGCTTCAACTCAAACTCATCATCAATTAATTTTATACCTGCTATTTCAATTTCTTTTTCAGAAATTTTTTGCCATTTCCCCTCTTTGGCTGCAGCTGTAATTTCTTTAATTTTAGGGCCATATTTTGCACCAATTTTCTTAAAATTTATCTGCAATTTTAATTCTGCCAAATCAGAAATTTCTTCTTTAATTTCCACTGATTTTACATTCACTTCATCAGCAATAATTTCTTTAAATGGCAAAATTTTGTGAGCGTTTTTTCCTATAACGGTAAGCAATTTAAGCGGCAATCTGACGCGTAAATTTTTGTTATCACGGATAGATAAAGCCACGCTACACACGGCGCGAACCAAGTCCATATCAGAAACCAATTCTTTTTCCTCACGCAAAAAAGAAAGGTTGGGAAAATCTTGTAAATGAACGGAAATTTTACGATCAATCATGTTTATGCTAATTGTCCAATTATAAAGGCTTCTTCATTTTGAGCTTTTAGAATTTGCAGAATTTCATCTTCACAGCCCTTTTCAACTACTAGAACCATGCCCACTCCGCAGTTAAATGTGCGATGCATTTCTTCATCGCTAACATTTCCTAATTTTTGTAAATAGTTGAAGATTTCAGGGCGTAACCAAGAATTATAATCTATTTTCGGCGTTACATTTTTTGATAGAACGCGTGGTAAATTTTCAGTTAGACCGCCTCCTGTAATATGCGCCAAAGCCTTGATTTTATTAGTTTCAATTGCTTTTAGACAGGATTTTACATAAATTTTGGTTGGCGCTAATAACGCTTCACCAGCAGTTTTTTCGCCAAAAACTTTATCAGAAAATTTTACAGAATTTTTTTGCAAAATAAAGCGTGCCAAAGAATAGCCATTAGAATGCACGCCACTTGAAGCTAAGCCAATTAACACATCGCCTGCTTTAGTTTCGCGCGGTAAAATTTTATCTCTCTCAACTGCGCCAACGGCGAATCCGGCTAAGTCGTAGTCTCCTGCTGCATACATTCCTGGCATTTCCGCAGTTTCGCCACCAATCAAGGCGCATCCCGCCTGTTTGCAACCTTCGGCAATTCCTTTAATTACTTGGCTTGCTACTTCCACATCTAATTTCGAACAGGCAAAATAATCTAAGAAAAAAAGTGGCTCGGCACCTTGAACCACAAGGTCATTCACTGACATCGCGACCAAATCAATTCCGATTGTATCATGTTTGCCAACTTCAATTGCTACCTTTAATTTTGTGCCCACGCCATCAGTTGAAGAAACCAAAACCGGGTCTTTAAAATTACATTTTTTTAAATCAAATAAAGCACCGAAGCCTCCCAAATCAGAGTCAGCTCCCAAACGTTTGGTTGATTTAGCAAAAGGTTTTATACGGTTAACAAGGTCATTTCCGGCATCAATATCCACGCCGGATTGCTTGTAATTAAGAGACATTTTTCTTGCGAATTAAAAGTTGATGGGAATCTTGCCTGACATGGCTTCATGAGACTTTTCAATATTTCAGCAAAATCAGATATGTCGAGATTTTTTTCGTTTTTTTTACTTATTTTTCTTGTATGGTCTGAGGGTAACAAAGCTGCAGCAGCCAATATTTATCTGGTTGAGAATGTTACTTCAAGTGTAAACTCAAAATCACCAGCTATGGCTCGCAGCCTTGCCGTTGCAGGCGCCAGAAGGGATGCTTTTTTAATTTTACTTACCCGCCTGGAATTAAACCCTGCCCTAGCCGATACTGTGAATGACGAAGAAATTTCTGACATGGTGCATTCCGAACAAATTGATAATGAAAAAATTGCCGGCAACAGCTATTCCGCCACTTTTAATATCTTTTTTGCCAAAGATTTTGTTGATCATATTTTATCCAAAAAGAGCCTAAAAAAATTGGCGGAGGATGAACAAAAAATCGAGGAAACTTACCTGCTCATCCCGGTTAAAATGCTGCATCGCAAAGCCATTTTATGGGAAGAAGATAATGATTGGAAAAGGGCAATTGAGAAAAATCTGAAGAAGGCAAAAGGCAAATTTGTTGTTCCCACTGCTGATATCAATAATATTGGTTTTCTGAATCGCGAAAGCGTAATGAATGCAGACTATAGTGCTCTAGAGCCACTATTATCCAAATATAAATCCAGCGCTGCCTATATTTTGTTTTTTTCTTACGATGAAGTCGAAAATAAAGTCACCGTTAACATTGTTCACATCCGCAAACTGCAAAAAAAACAAACCAAGCTCAGCTTTATTAACGCCGATCGTTTAAGATATGAGACTCTATTAGATAAAATTTCTGCCAAAACGCTTGATTATATTGCCTCTAACCAAATTTTGGAAAGTAAAACAATAAATACAAATTTGGTTCAGATTAAAATTCCTATAACCAGTTTGGGCAATTGGTTGATGATTAAGAATAAAATCGAGAGCAGCAATTTAGTCAGCCAGCTAAATATTGAGTCACTTTCTCGCGATTACGCTGTAGTTTCAGTAAGTTACACCGACCCTAACACCAACATTATGGATGCCTTCTTAAAAATTGGTCTGGTGCTCGAAAAAAAATCAGAAAACTCTTATATTTTAACAAACTAAAATCGGATGAAAACCAAAGACAAAATCATCTCGATAGGCCTGATTCTAGGGGCCTTTTTCTGGCTCCTTTATTTAATTAGCCCGGTTCTAGCACCATTTATTTTTTCTCTGGTAGTTGCCTATTTTCTGAACCCGTTGGTCAATTATTTACACCAAAAATACAAATTATCGCGCCTTACAGCCACTTCGCTTATATTGGGTTTATTTATTGCTCTAGCGAGCACAATTATTGCCGTTTTATTACCAATAATTTACAGCCAACTTCTCGCTTTAATTGATTCTTTACCGACATATTTCAATAGTTTGGCCAATAACTTTTATCCCCTTATCAGCGAACATCTGAACCGCTTTGGATTCAAACTACAAACTAGCTTTTCTAATCTTATTGAAAGCCAAAATTTTGCTTCCCGCTTCGTTGGTTTGACCAAAAATATTCTTAATAATGCTGTCGAGTCTTCGTTAAGCTTCATCAATATTTTATCGCTAATTTTCATCACTCCAATTCTGATTTTCTACTTACTGAAAGATTGGGACATTCTGGTAGCTAAAATTAATGATTATTTGCCCCGCAGCCTTTCTTCTTCGGTTAAAAAAATCGCCAAAGATATGGATGCAACTTTGTCTGGCTATGTACGCGGCCAGTTCAATGTCTGCCTTATTTTAAGTATAATTTATTCTACTTTGCTTAGTTTCACCGGCCTTAATTTTGGTTTTCTGATTGGATTTTTAACCGGCCTGTTCTCTTTCATCCCTTATGTGGGAATGCTTTCTGGTGTTACTACCGCCTTTACCGTCGCCCTATTCCAATGGGGCCTTGATTTTAATGGCCTAATCATGGTTGTAGCAGTCTTTATTGTTGGCCAACTTATTGAAGCAAATTTTTTAACTCCAAAACTGATTGGTGCCAGAATTGGCCTTCATCCGGTTTGGATTATTTTCGGCCTTTTTGTTTTCGGCGTTTTATTTGGCTTTATCGGAATATTATTTGCTGTGCCACTTACCGCTATTTGCGGTGTAGTCATCAAACATCTTGCGCTGGAATACAAAAAGCGGTTTACGTAGAGAACGTCCTATTTAAAGCCCTTCGTACTTATAAATTAGCCCCACCTTTATTTTTCTCTCGTTACCACAAATTCTGTTAAATCCATCAATAGCGCTGCTTTCGCACCAAAAATTTTTAGATGAGCAATGGATTGTTCTTTTAGTAATTCCAATTGTTTTTGCGCATGCTCCATACCAACAACATCAACAATACTGGTGTTTTCTTTTGGTTTTTTATGGATTGTTTCATCGATTTCCATCTTGCCGATATTGGTTCCGTAATGATCAAGGATATCGTCTTTAATTTGAAAGGCCAAACCCAAATCATGAGCGTAATAACGCAGCGCGTGGCGCTCATTTACTCCTGCGCGTCCAATAATAGCGCCCATTTCTGCCGAGGCCATAAAGAGCTCGCCGGTTTTTAAACGGTGCAATTTTGCTAATTCTTCCTTGGAAATTTTTTGTTCTGATTTTTCCAGATCAATCATCTGTCCACCTACCATTCCCATAAAGCCGGCTGCTCTGGCCAGGGTTTTAATTAATTCGCATCTAACCTGAGGATCTACATGCGCTTCAGGGTTGGCCAAAATTTCAAAGGCACATGTTAATAAGGCATCTCCAGCTAGGATTGCCGTGGCTTCGTCAAATTTTTTGTGGCAAGTAGGCAGGCCTCTCCTTATCTCATCATCATCCATTGCTGGTAAATCGTCATGAATAAGGGAATAGACGTGAACAAATTCCACTGCCACCGCCGCCTCCAGTGCCGCCAGGGGGGAAACTCCGAAAATATTAGAAGCGGCAATCACCAAAAAAGGACGGATTCTTTTGCCTCCTGAAAGAGCACTATAGCGCATCGCCTCAACTAATTTTGAATCGCTGAAATCACGCGGCAACAGCTCACTCATACGTCTTTGAGTTAGGACGGCGCAGGCAGCGAGAGATTCGGTGAGAGAATTACTAATCATAATGATTTTGCCAAATATTTCCCAGTTACTGATTTTTTATTTTTGGCAATTTCCTCTGGAGTGCCTTCAGCCACAATATAGCCCCCTTTTTCACCGCCGCATGGGCCGATATCGATAATATGATCAGCAGTTTTTAGAACATCAAGATTATGCTCAATCACTAAAATCGAATTGCCGGCATCCACCAGTTTATGAAGAACTTTCAGCAATTTATTGATATCTTCAAAATGCAGGCCAGTGGTTGGTTCATCTAAAATGTAAAGTGTATCCCCTGTTGCTTTACGGCTTAATTCTTTAGCCAATTTTATTCTTTGCGCTTCACCACCGGAAAGGGTTGTGGCGCTTTGACCAATTTTGATATATCCCAACCCAACTTCAGCAAGTGATTTAAATTTTTCGTGAATATGAGGCATTTGTGAGAAGAAATCTAAAGCATCATCTACTGTCATTTCCAGAATGTCAGAAATAGATTTTTCTCTGTATTTTATTTCTAACGTCTCGCGATTATAGCGCTTGCCATGGCAAGTGTCGCAGCGTACATAAACATCTGGCAAGAAATGCATTTCAATTTTGATTAAACCATCACCTTGGCAAGTTTCACAGCGCCCACCTTTAACGTTAAAAGAAAATCTACCCACTTTATAACCACGCGCTTTTGATTCCGGTAGAGAGGTAAAAAATTCACGAATAAAAGTGAAAGCCCCAACATAAGTGCACGGATTAGAACGAGGCGTACGCCCAATCGGTGATTGATCAATTTCAATTATTTTATCAATGAAATGAGCTCCCGACAATGACTCATAAGGGCCAGGCATTACTTTGGCTTTATTGACGAGTTTATTAAGGGCCGGATAAAGCGTTTTAATAATCAAGCTGGACTTGCCTCCGCCCGAAATTCCTGACACGGCAGAAAAAATTTTCAGAGGCAGATTTAGCGTAACATTCTTCAGATTATTAATAGTGGCGCCCTTCAGCGTGATCATTTTCTTTGGATCAATTTTGCGGCGCGTTTTTGGCACTTCGATTTTTTTTCGTCCGCTTAAATATTGGCCGGTGATGCTTTTAGGATCTTTAATTACTTGTTGTGGCAATCCCTCAGAAATAATTTCGCCGCCATGAATTCCAGCCCCAGGACCTACGTCAATCAAATATTGGGCTTCGCGCATCATCTCTTCATCATGCTCTACCACGATCACTGAATTTCCTAAATCGCGCAAATTTTTTAGGGTGGTAATCAATTTATCATTATCGGATTGATGCAGGCCAATGGAAGGCTCATCAAGCACATAAAGAACACCGGAAAGACCAGAGCCAATTTGTGAAGCCAAGCGAATCCTTTGTGCTTCACCGCCAGACAAGGTGCCGGCCTCACGATTTATAGTTAGATATTCCAAACCAACATTACGCAAAAAACCCAGACGCCGCATGATTTCTTTCAACAACCTTTCAGCAATTTGATTTTGCATTGAGGTTAATTTTTTCGGCAATTCTGCAAACCATTCAACTGAGCGCTCTACGGACATTTTGCTAACTTCACCAATATGTGAACCATTGATTTTAATTGATAGAGCTTGCTCATTTAAACGGTGACCCTGGCATTTTTCACAGGTTTTCAGCGTTTGAAATTTTCCCATATCATCACGCGCTGATTCGCTCTCACTTTCTAAATATCTTTTTTTCAAGCTATTCACTACGCCTTCAAAAGCCTTTTTGACCTTGATTGACTTGAGCCCATCTTCAATTTTTATTTCTACTTCTTCATTACCGGTTCCATAAAAAATCTTTTGCTTAACTTCTTCAGGAAGAGTTCGAAATGGCACATCAAGGCTAAATTTATAGTGAGAGGCCATGGCTTGAAGAACCTGCTGATAAAAACGCTCTTGCACACCTTGCCACACATTGATTGCACCTTGGCGCAGCGAAAGATTTTCGTCTTCAACCACCAAATCTGGGTTAAAATATAGTTCCGTTCCCAAACCATCGCAATGTTTGCACGCACCGAAAGGTGAGTTAAAAGAGAAAAGCCTTGGCTCAATTTCAGAAATTGTAAAACCGGACACAGGGCAAGAAAATTTTTCGCTAAAAATTAACATATCACCCGCTTTATGGGAAGATTTTGTGCTTTCTGGCAAGCTGACAATTTCAACATAAAGCAGACCATCAGAAATTTTTAATGCGGTCTCAACTGAGTCAGCAAGCCGGTTTCCAAGATCTTCTGAAATCACTATGCGGTCGATAATAATCTCGATATCATGCTTTTTATTTTTATCGAGCGCCGGAAGAATTTCGTTTAAATCATGAACTTTTCCGTCAACTTTAATGCGCTGGAAGCCTTGTTTACGGGCATTCATCATCTCTTTGCGATATTCACCTTTTTGGCCGCGAACGATTGGCGCAAGCAAGTAAATCCGCGTTCTTTTTGGTAGAGATAAAATTTTATCAACCATTACCGAGGCAGATTGGCTTTCAATTGGTTTGCCTGTAGCGGGTGAAATAGGCACGCCAATACGCGCAAATAAAAGGCGGAAATGATCATAGATTTCTGTTACCGTTCCAACTGTTGAGCGTGGATTGCGCGAAGTGGTTTTTTGGTCAATAGCGATTGCTGGAGAAAGTCCGGTGATTGACTCAACATCAGGCTTATCTTGCATATCAAGAAACTGGCGCGCATAAGCAGAAAGGCTTTCAATAAAGCGACGCTGACCTTCAGCATAAATAGTGTCAAAAACCAACGACGATTTTCCCGAGCCACTTAAGCCCGTTACAACCACCAATTGGTTTTTTGGAATTTCAATATTGACGTTTTTTAGATTATGCTCTTTAGCGCCGGTAACTTTTATGAATTTTTCTTCCATGAAATAAGAAATTAAATTATCTATTTGAGTTGCTCTGTTGCTTCATCCTGTACTTTTCTTAGCTCTGCATCATTAAGAGGGATAAGGCCTTTTTGCAATAAATAACCATCACTGCCGATAGTATTTTTACTAATAATTTCTGTGGTGAATTCGCGCATACCAGGAATTAAATTTAGATGTTCTTTTTTCAAATAAATGAAGAGTGGACGAGAAGCAGGGTAGGCCCGCGAAACAATGCTATCAAAGGTGGGGATTACATTATTTATTGTTGCCGGCTGAATTACATAACGATTTTCTTCCAGAAATGAAAAGCCAAAAATTCCTAAGGCATCATGATCATTATTCAACTTTTGTACAATCAGATTATCATTCTCGCCTGCTTCAATGAATCTGCCATCACTGCGAATTACATGACATTTTTTCCTACGCACTTTGGCATCAGGATAGGCCGAAACAAATTCAGCCATATTCATACAAGCATCTTCCATAATCAGCTCAACAAAAGCATCCCGCGTGCCTGAAGTTGTAGGAGGGCCATAAATTGTAATATTTATTGATGGCAATTTTGCATCAATATCGCTCCATTTTTTGTAAGGATTGGCAATCAATTCTAGATTTTCTTTGCTTGGAACTTTTTCAGCCAAGGCCAAAAAAATGTGCTTTTTTGTAAATCTAAATTTTGTACCAGAGACTGAATTGGCAAGGACTATACCGTCATAACCAATTTTAATTTCGAGGGGATCTTTTACGCCATTTTCAGCGCATTTTTTTAATTCACTGGGTTCGATTCTGCGCGAGGCATTGGAGAAATCTGGATAATTATAACCCACCCCTGAACAAAAAAGTTTAAAGCCACCACCGGTGCCTGTTGCTTCAATAATGGGAGTTTTAAATTTCGTCTCACGCCCAAAACTTTCCGCGATTACTGAAGCGAAAGGATAAACTGTGGAAGATCCCACCACTTGAATATAATCCCTTTTTGAAGCCTGAAATTTTCCCACAAAAGGATTGGCCATAGCTGCAAAGCAAATTAAAAAAGCCCAAACCGTAAGAAAAAAAAATCGCAACATACCGCTTTTGGGATTGGATTAATTGAAAGATAAAATTTAAAGAAGGCTCTGTCTAAAAGGCGGACAAACGCTGCAAAACTGGGCGTACGATCATTGAAAACTTTTTCCAAAAGTCAAGTTGAAGAGGGTTTAAAAATCAGATGCAGCTAACTTTTTCTAACTGTGATTTATTTTTTTGCTAGAAGCCTAAGAAAAATCATTTAGACTTAAATAATATATCGCCCCGCCCGCCCTTCTCCTTAGCACTGCTATATGCAACAGAGTGAAATTTGACTAGATTGAGAACATTAATCACATAGATATTATTTTCCTCGCCCCTACTGAACTTTAATCTAAGAACCCAAATTAATTAAGACGATATATAAATGCGCTTTTAGAAGATTAGCTAAGTCATTTAATACTAACCTTGCCCTAATACAAATTAACTTGTATAAACCAAATTATTGGTCTTGTAGAGCAAAGCAGCAAAAGCTGCTTTAGAAAGTTATCATAAACAAATAGGCTTATTTCTGATTCAAGAAAGTCAATGATATTCCCTAATATAAGATATTCCCTAATATAAGATATTCCCTAATATAAAATTGTAAAAGTTGTTAGACAGTTTGATTGCTTTGCTTGGGTTGCAATCAAAAAAAGCGCAAATATCGTCGCTCTGCTTTTCTATTTCCGACTAAAATTTATCCCCGAAATCATGCTGAAAAATCGCTGCAAAAAAATATTATTTTGGGTAATTTTTTTCCCACTTTTTTTCCAATCTTTCGGAGCTCTTTCCGAAGAGAAATTTATTGAAATTCGTGGGTTGGAAAGAATTGACGAAAGAACAGCCATGTCCTATATTGATGTGGCTGGATTGAAAAAAAATTCCCGTGAAGCACAGCAAAGGTCGCTTAAAAAACTTTATGAATCTGATCTCTTCCTAGAATCAAAAATTTATCGTGAAGGCAAAAAAACAATAATCGAAGTGAAAGAAAATCCGATTGTTTCGGATGTAAAAATTGTGGGAAATAAAAAGATAGAAGATGAAATTCTTCAGAGCGAAATATCTTTGAAAAAACGGAGCGTTTACACCAAGGCTAAGCTGCAGAATGATATAAAACGTATCAATGACATCTATTTAAAATCTGGCCGCTTTTTAACCAAAGTTGAACCAAAAATTATTCAAAAAGAACAAAATCGCGTTGAAGTAATTTTTGATATTTCTGAAGGGCCAAAAGCAAAAATTTCAAAAATTTATTTCGTAGGTAACACCGCTTTTGATAGAAAAGAATTGTTGGATGAAATTTCTACTAAACAATCTCATTGGATTAGATTTTTTTCTTCCTCTGATACCTACGATTCCGATCGCATTGAATTTGATAAAGAAAAACTGCGCCGTTTCTATGGCTCACACGGTTATGCTGATTTCTCAGCCATTTCATCAATAGCCCAAATTTCACCTCAAAAAGATCGTTTTTTCGTAACGTTTTTATTAGAAGAAGGAATAAGATATAAAGTTGGCGAAGTCAGGATTGTCAACCATATAGACAAGTTTGATGAAAAAATTCTGGATAAAGAAATTCTTATAAAAAAAGGGAAGTTTTATAACTCGGAATTGATCGACAAAACCGTGGATAAAATGGTGGAGGTTATGTCAGAAAAATCTTACGCTTTCGCCAATATCGAACCAGTTCTAAAGCGCAATCGCGACGAAAAAATTATCGATATTGACTTTGTGATTAACGAAACTCCGCGCATTTATATCAATCGCATCATTATCAGTGGCAATACTAGAACTAAAGATGCCGTAATCCGTCGTGAAATCCGCTTACAAGAAGGTGATCCTTTTAATCTCACTAAACTCAATCGCTCCAAGCAACGCCTGGAAAATTTAGGCTTTTTTGATAAAGTTGAATTTAATACTAAGCGTATTGGAGAAACCGATAAAGTTGATCTAGAAATTAATGTTAAAGAAAAAAAGACAGGCGAATTAACTCTTGGAATTGGCTTCTCAACCGTGAATAAGCTAAGCGCCAACGCCGGGGTAAAAGAACGCAATCTTTTGGGCACGGGAGAGGAGCTGGGATTTAACCTACAAAAATCTTATAGCAGCTTCAGCAGCGATATCAGCTACACTAAACCTTATTTCACCGGCCGTTCAATTGATGCAGGATTTGATCTCTATAAATACAAACTCGACAAGCGTAATACAGTAGTTTATAGCCAAGATACCTACGGCTTCACGCTTAGGGGCGATTATATGATCACGGAATTTCTTGGTCACCAATTGCGCTATTTTCTAAATCAACAAACAGTCAGCGATGTTGATGAAAACGCTTCAATTAACATTCAAAACTTAAAAGGCAGCTATCTTAATTCTGGTGTCGGACAAAGCTTCCTTTACGACAAGAGAGATAATAGAATAAATCCACGCGATGGTTATTATATATCGATTAGCCAAGATTATTCAGGTATTGGAGGTGACATTACAATGCTTAAGCACGAAGGTTCAGCCGGTTATTATATCCCAACCATTGACGAAAATTATATCTTAAAATTTTTGGCGCGTGGCGGGATTGTGCAGGGGCTTGGAGAGGATGTACGAAGCAATTATGGTTTCTTTTTGGGTGGCAATAATTTCCGTGGTTTCGAATATGCAGGTATGGGGCCCCGCACAATAACCGATGGCAGTGCCGTTGGCGGCAGCGTGATAGGTGGTAAGATTTATTATGTTGGTACAGCTGAATTTATGTTTCCTTTAGGGCTGCCAAAAGAATTGGGCATCAACGGAATTCTATTCAGCGATAACGGAACAGTGAAAGGCGTTGATGAGATAAGTAAACAATCAACGGAAGTTGCTGATTCAGGCTTGATTCGCTCATCTTATGGCCTCAGCATAGCCTGGGCATCACCGATGGGCCCAATAAGGCTGGATTTCTCCCGAGTGGCCAGAAAAGAAGATTACGATCAAACACAGAATTTTAGATTTAGTTTCGGAACAACTTTTTAAGGAGGATTCATGATCCGCATTTTCCAACTACCGGAATATTCTCAGCAAAAAGTTTTGTCATTAGCTGAGGCTGAAAAGCTTGAAAAGGCTGTATGGCTCGATCTACAAAACCCTTCACCCGAAGAAATAAAGGAAGTGGAGGAATTTTATGGAATCAGCTTTCCAACTCGCCAACAACAAGAGGAAATTGAAATTAGTTCGCGCTATTTAGAAGATTCCGGCACGATCAGAATTAATTCAACTTTCCTGAACATCATCCCTCAAAGCGGTTTTTTAGAAGAAAACGAAATTTCTTTTATCATGACCGAAAAAGTGCTGCTCACTTTGAGATATTTTGACAGCAAGGTGATATTTGAAACCGTAAAAAAAATTAAACAATTTCCAAACACTTTTTCTAGCCCCTTAAAAATTTTCATCGCTATTGCTGAATCAAGAATCGATTACGATGCCGATTTAATTGAATTAGTGTCAAAATATATCGCTGAAATTAGCAAAAAAATTAACTATAAACTAAATCTTGACGAGAAAATAATTCTAAAAATTAACGAATGTCAGGATTTAACAATGTCGTTGCGCGAGGCCTTGTTTGACAAGCAGCGCGTAATCACTTCTTTACATCGCAATGAAAGTTTAATGGCTGAAAGCGAACATAGATTACGGATTATTATTAAAGATATCAGCTCTCTGATCGAACATGCCAATTTTAATTTCACCCGCTTGGAATATCTACAAAACAGCTTTCTTGGTTTGATTAACCTTGAACAAAATAAAGCGATTAAAATTTTTACCATAGCTTCTTTGACTTTCATGCCACCTACATTGATCGCAAGTATTTATGGTATGAATTTTAAGGTAATGCCAGAGTTAGAGTGGGTGTTGGGCTATCCAGTAGCAATTATCCTGATGGGCCTTTCTTCAATTGCAACCTTGTGGGCTTTTAAGCTTAAGAAGTGGATTTAAGTGTAGCGGCTTTTGCTTAATTATCGTTCTGTAAAAAATATTTTTTGCCCACCACTATTCTGTTCTTACTTTACTAAAAAAACCTCAGGTTATCTTAAAACCTAGCCTAGCCCTCACCTGACTTAAAACCATGAGCTTTAAAATAAAACTCATTCAAGAATAAGCTGTAAAATAAGGTCTAAAAAATCTTAGGGAGACAAAGCGAGCCGGTTTAACTAAGAACAAAACAATAGATTTATATACTCATTAAATATCCGCTATTCCACTGCATCCCAACTCACTTAGAGCAAAAGATAAGCCTCTTAAACTATCTTGCGTAAACGATTCATATAAATTGTTGCCCCAACCGCATCTAGGCTTTTCGAACTATCATTAATTTTATATTTACCGCCGCGCGCGATTGGATAAGAAAAATCATCGCAAAAAACATCAAAGGAAATATCGTGATGATAGGAAGTTTCATGATCCCCAAACAAATCAAAGCGCACTTCAACCTCTTCAAATTCTGCTTTCATGAAGCGTAAAATTTTCTGGGCCTTTTGTAATTCTAGGGCCAGTTCTTCTGATTTAGTTTGAGCAGAAACTTCTTCTACTAAGCCAGGTAAATTATCATTTAGAAGTGCAATCTTGCTGATTATTTCCCCATTTTTTTCATCCAGGTTTTTTACAAGAGAAATATTTTTCTTTCGCACCGCTTTAAGCAATTCTTCCTGATTATTAGCACCAATTTCACTAAGAAAAATTTCTAGAAAATCTGGTAAAGAAAATTCAATTAATAGCTTTTTGGCCTCTAATTTTTTTAGAACAGACAATAAAATTTTGATAATTTCGAAATTGGATTTTTCTTCGTCGCAACCAATGATCTCAACTCCCACCTGGGTCTGTTGGCGGTCAGCATAAAGCTCTTCACTTTTGGCACAAAGCACATCTCCAACATAGCAAAGCTTCAGAGGCAATTTTTCTTGTTTGAAGCGCGTGGCTAGAAGCCGTGCGATTTGCAGCGTTATGTCATTTCTAAAAATTAAATTTTTACCAGAAATTACGTCAACTGCTTCAAAAGAATTTTCAATTTCGTGATTTTGAAAATTGTCTGAAAATTCAAGAAGGGGCGTTTTAATCAGGCGATATCCGGCTTCAAAAAATATATCCAAAGCAAGGTTAATATTTTTATGATTTTTTTCTGCCTCATCAAAAAGCAAATCATAGAATCCGATGGGAAGAAGAGGCGAATTTGGCTGTTTTTGCATGGCTTATTTATTTTTAAGAAACTGTTCTAATGCCAACATGTCATGCCACGCCACCTTCTTTTTAGCGGGTTGGCGCAGTAAATAAGATGGATGAAAAATCGTAAAAGTTTTGATGGGGCGCGATAAAAATTTAGGTGAAAAATCCATAAATTGACCACGAATTTTGCTTACTGGATCATGAATATTAAGCACCGCGGTCATTGCCGTTGCGCCAACCAAAACCAGAACTTCCGGATTTAGAAGTTCAATATGGCGCTCAACAAAAGGCCGGCAAATTGCTAATTCTTCATCAGTTGGACGGCGATTGCCGGGAGGCCGCCAAAAAATCACATTAGTGATATAAAAATTTTCTTTGCGAGTCAGGTTTATAGCCGAAAACATTTCATCTAAAAGCTTCCCGGAATCACCACAGAATGGTATCCCTTGCAAATCTTCATTATTACCTGGGGCCTCGCCAATCACCATAACTTTTGAATGAGGATTGCCATCGCAAAAGACTGTATTCGTGGCCATCTTTTTTAAATTACAGCCATCAAAATTTTCTACCGCCTTGCGTAATTCGCTTAGATTTTGCGCTGCTGCAGCTGATTTTCTTGCCTGAGAAATAATTTCGTTTAACGACAAAAATTTCTGATTTTCACCTTGCTGCGTGCCGGAACTAATAGCTCCTGTCAAAGATTGAGATTTTTTAGCCAAAGTTGAAAGTGCTTCAAATGTTGAAAATTGTGGTTTGATGAAACTTTCAATTGTAGTTGGTTTTTCTACAACAAAATTTTTTTGTGCTTTGTCTTCTAGTAAAAAGTGATTTTGTGGTTTTTCAGAAATTATTTCCGCTAGAGCATTGTCGTGATGGAAGGAGAGTGCTTCGGCAAACTTAGAACTTTTCATTGTTTTACCACTTGTTTGATAAATTTCTGAAAATCTTCTGGTCTTTCAAAATTTTTATAGACTGAAGCAAAGCGCACAAAGGCAACTTTATCAAGCTTATCCAAAGCCGTCATCACCATTTCGCCAATTTTTGAAGAAGCGATTTCTGTTTCATTTTCCATTTCAAGCTGACGCACAATATTGTTTACTAATTTTTCTACTTGCAGCTCTGAAACCGGTCGCTTGCGCACCGCCATCTCAATTGATTTTTTTAGTTTCTCTGGATCAAAAATTTTTTTCTCACCATTTTTTTTGATTACCAAAATTTCCCGCAATTGTACGCGTTCAAAAGTGGTGAACCGCGAGTCACAAGCCGAACAATAGCGCCGTCTCTTGATGGATTCCCCATCTTCAGAAATTCGGCTATCTTTGACTTGTGTTTCAATATTTCCGCAAAATGGACAACGCATATATAAAGCCCTTCTAAATCTGTTAACTGCTCGAACCTGTCTTCTCTTACTTTTTCCTAATTACTCAAAATATGTCCTAACATTTCAAGCTTTTATAATTTTTCAGTCAATGCCGCCTTAATAAAACCATCCAACTCTCCATCTAACACAGATTGGACATTGCCAGTTTCAAAATCAGTGCGCAAATCTTTTACCAATTGGTAAGGATGCAAGACATAAGAACGAATTTGATGGCCCCAGCTATTATCCGTTTTTTGACTTTCTGATACTGCCAAAGCCTCCTGCTTTTTTTTCATTTCTAATTCATAAAGCCTTGATTTTAGCATCTTCATACATTCAGCGCGATTGCGAAGCTGTGAACGATCACTTTGACATTGCACCACAATATTGGTTGGCAAATGCGTAATTCTAACCGCGGAATCAGTTTTATTAACATGCTGCCCGCCTGCGCCACTAGCCCGAAAAGTGTCAACACGCAAATCTTTTTCTTCAATGGTAATTTCAACTTCCTCATCAACTTCGGGATATGCCCATACTGAAGCAAAACTAGTCTGCCGCTTGCCATTAGCGTTAAATGGTGAGATGCGCACCAGCCTATGCACACCAGATTCCAACCGCAACCAACCGAAAGCGAAACGCCCCTGAATTTTTAATGTCGCAGAACGAACCCCCGCTTCTTCACCTTCCAAAATACTAACAATTTCCACTTTGAATTTGTGCAAATTGGCGAAGCGCTCATACATCCGAAGCAACATTAAAGCAAAATCACAAGAGTCAGTTCCGCCCGCACCAGCGTTGATGTCAAGAAAACAGTTATTGACATCATTTTCACCAGAAAAAAGGCACTCTATTTCAAAAGCATCAGAATTTTTTTTCAGTTCAGAGAGATTTTTTTCAATATCCAAAATAAGTTGTGCATCGCTTTCTGCCTTGGCCAAATCAAAATATTGGCGATTATCTTCCAAGCCATTTTTGATTAGCAAAAATTGATTTAATTTTTCTTCTAAAAGAGATTTCTCTTTAAGAATTTTTTGTGCTTCTAATTTATTTTCCCAAAGGGTGGGCTCTTCTGATTTTTTAATAATTTCCGCTAATTTAGCCTGTAATTTTTCTGGCTCAAAGACACCTCGCGATCAAGGACAGAGAGGCCTCGATCTGGGTTATTAAATTTTCGATTTCGGCACTCATGAGATAAAATATTGATGTTTTTGGAAGGTAAAATATGGTCCGCGCGATTTTTCGCGCGATTTTTATGCTCTTTTAATTTTTTTCTACAAAAACATGACAGTTACAGCTAAAAAATTTGATCTTTGTGTTATTGGTGCCGGCCCTGGTGGGTATGTAGCCGCAATTCGTGCTGCACAATTAGGATTAAAAGTAGGTATTGTAGAAGCCAATCATTTAGGCGGAATTTGCTTGAATTGGGGCTGCATTCCAACTAAAGCACTTTTAAAATCTTCTGAAGTTAATCACTTGCTCCACAATATTGATTCTTTTGGCTTCAGCGCTGAAAAAATAAAATTTGATTTCACAAAAATTGTTGAACGCTCCCGCGCTGTGTCAAAGCGTTTGAGCAATGGCATTGCAGGCTTGATGAAGAAAAATAAAATCGAAGTTATTGACGGATTTGCCAAATTTTTAGATTCCAAAAAAATTTCCATTAGCCAGGAAGGCAAAGAAGTAGCCCAAGTTGAAGCCGGTTATTTCATTATAGCCACAGGCGCTCGTGCCCGCGTGATTCCAGGAATGGAGCCGGATGGTGAAAATATTTGGACTTACCGCGAAGCCATGACTCCAAAGGCTTTACCAAAATCTTTGTTAGTTGTTGGCTCTGGCGCGATTGGAGCAGAATTCGCTTCTTTCTACAGAAATATGGGCTCAGAAGTCACTTTAATTGAAATGGCAGAAAATATTTTGCCTGTTGAAGATGAAGAAATTTCCAAATTAGCCCGCAAATCTTTCGAAAAGCAAGGCATTAAGATTCACACTTCTGCCTCTTTAAAATCTTTAAAAAAAGGCCAAGGCACTGTTACAGCCTCAGTTGAAATTGGGGGTAAAGTTGAAGAAATCAAAGCCGAGAAAGTTATTATGGCTGTAGGCATAGTGGCCAATGTTGAGAATTTGGGGCTTGAAAAAACCAAAGTAAAATTGAACCAAGGCCGCCTTGAAACTAACGGATATTTAGAAACGGCAGATAGCAATATTTTTGCCATTGGTGATGTTGCTGGGGCCCCGTGGTTGGCGCATAAGGCCTCGCATGAAGGTGTTATAGCCGCTGAAAAAATCGCCAACAAAATCGGCAGATATGATGCTAAAAAAATCCATCCAATCAAAAAAGAAAACATCCCGGGCTGCACTTATTCAATGCCCCAAATTGCTTCTGTTGGCCTTACAGAAAAGAAAGCAAAAGAATTAGGCAAAAAAATTAAGGTGGGCCGCTTCCCTTACGCCGCCAATGGTAAAGCCATCGCAGCCGGTGAAACAGAAGGGTTGATTAAAGTGATTTTTGATGAAAAAACCGGCGAGCTTCTGGGCGCACATTTGATTGGAGCCGAAGTTACAGAAATGATCCAAGGCTATGTAATTGCCAAACAAGCCGAACTAACGGAAGAAGATTTAATGCATACAATTTTTGCTCATCCAACAATGTCGGAAATGATGCATGAAGCAGTTTTGGATGCTTATGGGAAGGTTATTCATTATTAAAAATTTGTTCCAAAATTTAACAAGAAAACAGGCGCGGTTAAACCGTTTGACAAACAAGTTTTGCCTTCATATTTTCCGCTCGCCTTTCATAGTTGTTCGCTTCTTATAGCTTTTGAGTCCTAGGCTTTAAAAGCTTGAAAGGCGCCCAATTCCCCGAAAGAAATCCGTTCAGAAATGACTGGAAACTATCAAAACCTAAATACCTTAAAAAAATGAAAAAAATTTCATTAATCATCGCTGCAGTTTCTATGCTTTTTGCCGCTTCTGCTAATGCACAGCAACCTACAAAAAACGACATGAAAGCTGCTGCTCCTCATGCTGATGTAAAAGCTGCTAATCCAGAAGCTGCTCCTGAAACTAAACCAGCTAAAAAGCACAAAAAGCACAAAAAACACGAAGAAAAAACTACTACAACTGAAGAAACTAAGAAGTAATTAATCACTCTTAGAAGTATTCTAACCAGGCCATCCAAAAGGTTGGCCTGGTTTTTTATTGAGATTTTCACTGAAGGATTTGCAAGGCTTTAAGTAAATACTTGCAAAAACCAAGCTTACAGCTAACTTGCTCGCCCCTTTATTTACTAATAGCTAACTGGCAAGCTTGGTTAATTAGTCAATTTTTTTAAGGGATTGTAGCTCAGCGGTTAGAGCAGGACGCTCATAACGTCTTGGTCGCAGGTTCGATCCCTGCCGATCCCACCATCTAACTCTTTCTTAACTCTTTGATTCACAGGTTTTAAAAGTGGTTTGTTAGAATCCACCTGCGTTTCTGCTAATAAAAAGATATATGCCAAAAATGAAAACAAACAGTGGAGCCAAGAAGCGATTCAAGGTTACTGGCACTGGAAAGATTGTTCATAAACAAGCCGGAAAAAGGCACAATCTTAATAAAAAAAGTCAAACAAGGATTAGAAATCTGCGGAAAAGCGCAACCTTGTCAGAGGGCCATTCAGCCAGTGTATTGAAACATAAAATGCCCTATAATCGCTAAATCCAGGAGAAAAAATGAGTCGTGTAAAAAGAGGTGTCACTAAAAAAGCCAGACACAAGAAAATTTTAAAAATGGCAAAAGGCTATCGTGGCCGCGCCAAAAATTGCTTTCGCGTAGCAATTGAAAAAGTTGAAAAAGCTTTACGTTACGCCTATCGCGATCGCAGAACCAAAAAAAGAGACTTCCGCGCTTTGTGGATCCAGCGTATTAACGCCGCCGTCCGCGAACATGGTTTAGTTTATTCAAAATTTATTAGCGGCCTAAAAGCAGCTAATGTGGATCTAGATCGCAAAGTTTTGTCTGATCTTGCCACAAGAGAACCAGAAACTTTTAGCAAAATTGTAGAAAAAGCTAAGGCTGCTCTACGAGCCTAAATACAGTGCTTGGTACAGGGGTTAAAGCTTAATAGAAAATAATTAGGCTAAGCTCTATGTACCAAGCACCAACAACAAATCACCTATGAAACTCTACAGCGCTTTTACCAAAGAAAATCGCGAAGGAAAAATTGAAGATGTGATATTGCTGAAAGATGGTTTTTCTTACCCAGCTTTTTTCTTTAGCGGTCTGTGGTTTCTATATCATAAGATGTGGCAGGAATTTTTTGCCCTTTTACTTATCAACTTTGCTTTCATTCTTTTAGGCGGGATTTCCTCTAGTTTTGACCGCATTTTTCTTGAAATCGCTTTTATTTTTATCATCGCCCTAAACGCTAATTATTGGCGTGCGGATAAATTAAGAAAAAGCGGATATAATTTTGTTGGCCTAGTTTTCGGCAATAACCCAGCTGAAGCTAAATTGCGTTTCGCCAACAATTTCAAGGCCGATTATGATATCGATTTAAACAAATTTGATACTTCGCTCATCCATCCCGAACTACACCAAAAAATAATAAAGATGAAAAAAACTAACCCTGATTTCATCATATGAAAATAGCCATAATTGATTACGGTTCAGGCAATATAGAATCTGTCGCTAATGCCTTTAACTTGGTTAAAGGCAAGAATGAAATTATTGTCTCAAATAAACCTTTTGAAATCAGGGCAGCCAACTATTTAATTTTGCCGGGTGTCGGCGCCTTTGCTGATTGCATAGAAGGGTTAAAAGCAATAGAAGGACTTTTACCAGAACTTAGAAAACAGGTCTTAGTTGAAAAAAAACCTTTTCTTGGAATTTGTGTAGGCATGCAGGTTCTAGCCTCAGTTGGCTATGAGAACGGTGAATGCCAGGGGCTTGGTTTTGTTAATGGCAAAGTTGAAAAAATCGCTGCTAAAGAAGGCCTAAAAATTCCTCATATGGGCTGGAATGAAATTATAATTAAGCCCAATAAACACCCGGTTTTAAAAAATATTAGTAATGACGAGCATTTTTACTTTGCCAATTCTTATCACTTTATTTGCCAAAACGAAAATAACGTATTAGCGCAAGTAGAATATGGCACCAAGCTTAATGCCATAGTGGCAAAGGAAAATATTTTTGGTGTACAATTTCATCCCGAAAAAAGCGCCGAATCGGGCCTAAGATTGTTGAAAAATTTTCTAAATTGGCGTCCCTAAGATTTATCTTTCATGAAGCTTTCTGCCTTCATTTCTCATCATCTCTTTCATCCGCAAGCAGGATATTATCGCACCAAAAACCCCATTGGCAAAAACTCTGATTTTATAACAGCCCCAGAAATCAGCCAGGTTTTCGGCGAATTAGTAGCCGCCTATTTATTGCAAATTACCGCAAACAAAAAAAATAAAATAGCTTTGGTGGAAATGGGCGCAGGCAAAGGAACCTGGTTTAGCGATATTCTAACTTCTATAAAAAAGCTGGCGAAGAAAGAAATCCCAGAGGCCGTTGATTTTATTGAGCGCGCATCATTTCACATTATCGAGATCAATGAGGTTTTAAAAAAAATTCAGCAAGAAAATCTTCAGCAATTTTCTATAAAATGGCATAAGGACTTTTCTCAATTCTTAAAAGATTTAAAAAATTCAGAAGAAATTTTTTTCATCAGCAACGAGCTATTCGACTGCTTCCCTATAGACCAATTTGTTAAAACCGATATAGGTTGGTGCGAAAGAGTGGTGCAAAATCGAAGCGGAAAAAATTTTTTTGCTCTAGAGGCTTTTAACCCGCAAACTCACAATTTTGTTGAAAAAATGCTGGGCCCTAAAAAATCAGCCCTAGTACCAATTTCCGCCGTTTTTGAATATAGCAAAGAGGGATGCAACTTTATGGCTCAGCTTTGTCAGGCCCTACAACAACAAGGAGGTATGGCTATAATTATTGACTACGGTTACATTGAAAATGAATTTGCCAATACTTTACAAGCTGTAAAAGATCATCAAAAATGTAATATTCTTGAAACGCCAGGCAAAGTCGATATTACTGCTTTAGTGGATTTTTCCTCGCTAAAAAGAATCGCTGAAAATTTTAATCTTGCTTCTTCTCTAATTTCACAAAATGAATTTTTAACTAGCCTAGGAATTGAAGAGCGTCGAAAAAAATTAATCGAAAAAAACCCAGACAAAATGGCCGAAATCAACTCTGCTATTGATCGTTTGATTGCTTCTGATCAAATGGGCGAATTGTTTAAATGCCTTATTATTTGGAAATAACCATGAAAGAAATTCACGAACCAACTAAAACTGACAAACTGCTTGCCGCCAATTATGACGCGGCTTTTCGCCATAATTGGCAACTTTCGGAAGTGCTTAAATTTTTCGAGATGCCATTTAATGATCTGATTTTTAAGGCCGCTGAAATTCATCGCCAATTTCATGATCAAAATGCCGTACAAATAAGCACTTTACTTAGCATTAAAACCGGCTCTTGCCCAGAAAATTGTAAATATTGCCCGCAATCGGCGCATTACGACACAGGGCTTGAAAAAGAATCTTTTCTCTCCCTTGATAAAATTCTAGCTGCAGCACAATCCGCTAAAGAAGCAGGCGCCTCAAGGTTCTGCATGGGTGCAGCATGGCGCAGTTTACATGATCGCGATGTTGAAAAAATTTGCCAAATTATTGATGCTGTAAAAAGCACTGGCCTTGAAACTTGTATGACACTTGGCATGTTAACAGGCCAGCAAAGCGCCAAACTAAAAGAATCAGGCCTCGATTATTACAATCATAATATTGACACTTCGCCTGAATTTTATTCAGAAATTATCACCACTAGAAATTTTGAAGACCGTCTTAATACCCTAAAAAATGTGCGCGAGGCCGGCTTGAATGTTTGCTCTGGCGGCATTGTCGGCATGGGCGAAACACGCGAAGATCGCGCTAAAATGTTGATTGTTCTGGCTAATTTACCTCAACATCCCCAATCCGTTCCAATCAATATGTTGGTAAAAGTTAAAGGAACACCATTGGCCGAAAATGCCACTCTTGATCAATTTGAATTTATCCGCACCATCGCCGTTGCAAGAATCATGATGCCGCAATCGGTGGTGCGGCTTTCAGCAGGTCGTGAAAATATGAATGAACAAACTCAAGCCTTGTGTTTCTTAGCTGGAGCCAATTCAATTTTTTACGGCGAAAAATTATTAACTACTGCCAATCCAGAAATGGAGCGTGATCGCCAATTATTCACCAAGTTGGGAATAGTTGGAAAATAGCGCCAATATTCATCTAACAAATTCAATTTTTTAAATATGTCAAAAATCGAAGAAAAATTAAAATCTCTTGCAATCACTTTACCAGAGGCGGCCGCGCCAGTTGCCAATTATGTTGGATTTGTGAAATCGGGAAATCAGGTTTTTATTTCCGGACAATTACCACTTGAAAATGGTGAGCTGAAATTTGTGGGCAAAGTTGGCTCAAAAGTTTCTGTCGAAGATGCAAAAAAGGCAGCAAGAATTTGCGCTATAAATATTATGGCCCAGCTTAAATCAGCCTGCGGCGGCGATTTAGACCGCGTTACTAGATGCATAAAATTAGGCGTTTTTGTTAATGGCGATGCTGATTTCATTGATCACCCAACAGTTGCTAATGGCGCCTCTGATTTGATCGCAGAAGTTTTTGGCGATGCTGGAAAACATGCGCGTGCTGCTGTTGGCTCTGGTTCCTTGCCACGTGGCGTTTCTGTGGAAGTGGACGCAATCTTCGAAATTAAATAATATGCTTCAGCCCTTTCATTTAGCGATCCCAATTCATGATTTGGAATTAGCCCGAAAATTTTATGGTCAAGTTTTGGGTTTCGAGGAAGGGCGCGCAAGCGAAACTTGGATTGATTGGAATTGTTTTGGCCACCAACTTGTAACTCATTTAAACCCAGCGGCTAATCCAGAAAAAATCACAAATATTGTTGATGGCCATGGGGTTCCGGTTCCGCATTTTGGCGTGGTTCTCGAGTGGCAGCAATGGCATAATTTCGCAGAAAAATTACGTGCCGGTAACATAAAATTCGTGATCGAACCCTATATAAGATTTCGTGGAAAAATTGGTGAACAAGCCACTATGTTTTTTTTCGACCCAAGTGGCAATGCCCTGGAATTCAAGGCTTTCCAAGATATATCGCAGCTTTTTCGCAAATATGATAATATTTTATAATTTTTCTTCCGTTTCCTTGATGGCAGGAATTCTACCGATGTGAAAATATCTTCCTTTTAGCTCAACGCCTTTAATTCTGTGAACAAACCCACCTTCTCCCACAGCTGACTTATAAAAATAGAACATTGAAAAACATTTGCTTGGCGCCTTTGCAAGAATTCGCGGGTTAATAATCTGTAAACCAACAAAAACATAGTTCATCTCTACATCGGGCACGCGAAAAAGATTGCCATTAAAAAGATCAAAGTCTCCGCCACCATGCTGATTTCCTTCATAGCCCAAATATTCTTCTTTCCTCTTTAGCCCCAGTAAAATATCGCATTTCTCATTTTCTTCTTTTGATTGTTGCAATGTCTCCCACTGCTTAGCCATTAGCTCAATATCAGAAATTAATCCTTCTTCACGCCATAAAATATCACCATTAATTGTTAAAAGCGGGGAATCCAAGTCGATTTTGTCTTGGGCAAATAATAGGGCACCACCGGTTTCAACTTTTTCATTTTCGCGCGAAAAAATAATTTTTGGATTATTCAGTTTTTTTATGTGCTCTTCAATTTGATCAGCTAAATAAAATCCGTTAATGATGATTTTTTTTATGTCCGGAAAATGGGCTAATTTTTCAATTGTATAATCAATAATAGCCTTATCCTTAATTTTCACCAAAGGCTTAGGAATAACATCAGTAAGCGGCCTCATGCGTTCTCCACGGCCAGCTGCAAAAATAAAAGCTTGTGTAAGTTTAGTCATTTGTTTCGCTATTATTATCAATAATGAATCCACCAATTTGTGAATCCCAAAGTTTTTTATAAGCGCCTCCTAAACCAATCAACTCTTGATGCGAACCATCTTCAATAATTTTTCCTGCCTCAAAAACCAAAATTCGATCCATATTTCTCAATGTTGAAAGGCGATGAGCCACCACTATGGCCGTTTTTCCCTGCATGAGATTTTCCAAACTTTCCTGAATTAGCATTTCTGTGATCGAATCAAGCTGGCTAGTAGCTTCATCTAAAATTAAAATTGGAGAATTTTTTAAAAAAGCGCGCGCCATGGCAATTCTTTGCCGCTGGCCGCCAGACAACTTAACCCCGCGCTCCCCAACTAAAGATTGATAGCCATAAGGCAGTTTTTCAATAAATGCGTGAGCGTGAGCTTTTTTCGCCGCTTCAATAATTTCTGCCTTTGAAGCATTAGTACCATAAGAAATATTTTCTAGAAGCGTGCGGTGAAAAAGTGACGGATCTTGTGGGATGGCCGCAATAGAGGCTCTAAGCGACTCTTGAGTAACTTGGGAAATGTCTTGCCCATCAATCAAAATACGCCCTTTGTTAAGATCAAAAAAACGCAAAATCAAATTGATGAAAGTGGTTTTTCCACCGCCGGAATGGCCAACGAGACCAATTTTTCCTCCTGGGTTTATTATAATATTTTTATCGAAAAAAAGCGGCGAAGAGTCTTTACCATAAGAAAACACCACATTTTGGAATTCAATTTTTCCACGTGTTACCGCTAAATCTTTTGCACCTGGTGCGTCCTTGATTTGCAAGGGCTGATTAATGATTTGCAACGCCTGGCTAATTGTTCCTACGTCCTCCAAAAACCCGTTCATTTCATTTGCTGCTGTCCACATCAAATGGATGATCCAATTATTAATTGTGAAGAGCATCAGAAAATCCCCTAGAGTTACTAGGTTTCTGGAATAAAGCCAAATCAGAGCGGCAATACAAACAGCAAAATAACTTGAAAAAGTAATGGAATGAAGAAGGTAAAATTTGATTAGAAAAGAATTCCTGCTTTTATGGCGCTCGGTATATTCATCTTGCAAAAGGCTGATTTTATTAATCTCCGTGCGCCTTCCATTAAAAAATCTGACATTGCTTATATTGCTTAGAATATCGACTAAATTACCTACTATCACCGTTTGTTGATGCGCCACAGCAATAGACAGAGGGTTAATAGTTTTAGAAGCTCTAACCGCCATAAAAATGAACAACGCCGCCCACATAATTAATCCAAAGGCAAAGAATTTATGAATTGAGAGCAAGGCAACAAAGGCAATCAAAAGGCTTAATATTACGTTTAAAAAACTGTAAAGCGCTCTCCCTAACATTTCCGGGGCACGACTGGAAAGGTCGCGCACCTTGCTTGCTAGTGATCCAGAAAAATTATTTTGGAAAAAACTATGCGAATGTTGCATTACATAGGCCATTGCTTCCGTAGTAATTTTTTTCCTCATCAAAGGTTTTAGATACATCCAAGAATAATCAGCAAGACGCCAAACAAAGCCGGGCAAAACAGTAAAAATAATCAACATTAGAGCCAAAGGCCAGGCTTCGAGAATTATATTTTGAGGTTCAGTAGCCGTTAATTTGTTGATCAAAAGTTTTGAAATATAGGGCCACAAAGAAAGATCGATCGCATTATAAACAACCACAAAAAGATGGAGCGCCAAGTAGAATTTAAAAGGCTTGGCAGCATTAAACAAAAATGAGAAAGCGGTGAGATTTTTTTGCATTACTTGGTTGAAATAATGTCTAAGCCGATATCAACAGCTTTTACCGAATGAGTAATGGCGCCTGTCGAAATAAAATCAACATCAAGCTGGGAGAAAGTCCCTATATTCGATAAATTGACTCCTCCTGAAATTTCGATTTGGATTTTTTTTTCAGAATTTTGGCGAATTAATTCTATCGATTTTTTAAGTTCTGCAATTTTCATATTATCTAACATGATAATATCCGGCCCTGATTTTACTGCTTCGACAACTTGTTCAGAAGTATCACACTCAACCTCAATCTTTAGCTTCTTTCGATTTTTTTTGGCAGCTTCAATTGCACTTTTTACCCCCCCTGCAGCGGCAATGTGATTATCTTTTATCAGAATCATATCCGACAAATTAAAGCGATGATTTTTTCCGCCACCGGCCGCTACGGCGTATTTCTGTAGGGCGCGCAAACCTGGCAAAGTTTTTCTACTATCAAGAATTTTTATTTTTTTGTTATTTAATTCTTTAACAAATTTCTGTGTAACTGTGGCGATGCCGCTTAAATGCTGAACTAAATTTAGCATAACTCTTTCGGCGGCAAAAATCATTCTGGCATTGCCATGGCCGCGCGCTATTGGTTTTCCTGGCTTCACATCACTGCCATCATCAATAAAGATTTCTAGATCAAGCGGGCAATTTTTAAATTTGGCCGAATTTTTTAACTGCGAAAAAGCTTCAAGAATTATTTCTTTTCCACAAAAAACTATCAGCTCTCGAGGGCTGATTTCAAAAGATATAAGGCTATTTTTAGCAATTGTTAAATCAGAAGTAACATCATCAAAAGCGCCATCTTCGCGCAAAGCAATTTTAATAATTTTTGTGATTTCTTTTTTTAAAGCCTTAGGGAATGCGATTATATTTTTTTTATTCTGTTTTGACATTTGCGTGGATCAAATTTTTGTTTCTTCAAACGTGACAAGCGTTCATTGATAAAATAACGCATAAAATTCATTTCTTCTGGCTTGATCTGGCGCGCGCCATTCTCACTTTCTTTGATAAGATTTTCAATTACCTCAAAAGCCATACAATCATCGCCCATCTCTTCATAGATAAAGGCCGGCATTTGTTTAGTCCAGAAGGGGGCGTTAGTAGAATTATTTTGGCTTAATTTTTGGGCCACCTCAAGCGCCACTTTCATATCCCCCAAATTATTCTTGGCGATAAATACCGCTTGAAAAAGCCACCACCATTTATTGTCAAGATCACGCATGGCGTGCTCCGAGAGATAATTTATGATATAGCGCGTATCTTCAGTTTTTTGCGTTTGCGCGTAGTAATAGCTAGCCAAAGCTGGCACAAAATTTGATTGGGGGTTAAGCTCATCCAGCATTTTCATCCATTGGTAAATACGCGAATAATCATATTTTTTTAGCGCCACAAACCCAGCAAAAACATCACCCGAATTTTGTAAACGCGTACTCAAAAATCGAAATAAAAACTCTTTATCCCCAAAAGAAATTGCTGAAAGCAGATATTTGCTGGGCGCAGGGGGCACAATTTCCAAAGTTGGATGAAATCTTTCGGTTTGTTTCCAGAAAAAAATCTGGCAGACAAAAATTGCAACGAACAACCAGAAAAAAATTTTGTGACTATAGAGATGGTAAAAAAATTGCCCCTTATTAGCCATTAGAACTGCTTCTTTTTAAAATCGTGGAAGGCCATGAAAATCACCAGCGGAATATAGATTACTGATTGCCAAAAAATGATTTTCAAACTGGTAAAATCAGAAATTTCATAATTCAGCCAACTGCTTTGCCCAAATAAATCAAGGCGCGGGAAAAATGCGGAAAGAATTTTTAACACTGTGGCTAAAAAATGGCTTTTTGCTTCGGCCAAATTTTGTGGCAATTCAATAGCCACTACAAACATTCCCATTAGCCGCGATATAGCATAGAAGCCAAAGGAGGCCATAATTGCCGAAAAAGAACTTTTCAAAATCAGTGAAGAAAGAAGTGAAAAACAAATCACAATTAAAAGCTCTGCAAGTAAGCTGGCTGACCACAATAAAAGCCCGAATTTATTGGCCTGAACTACGATTAAAATTGCCGTAATTAAGGGAATGAAAATTAAGAAAGCCGCAAGAAAGAATCCGACTAAATAACTTAAAATAAATTGTTGGCGCGAGATTGATTTGGAGATGATGAATTCAACTTCTTTATTTTCAAAAGCACGATTGACGCTTAGGCAAACGAATAAAATCATGCCAATAGCAAATATTGTACGCGAGGAGCCGGCGATATAGGCGGCTGTCATTTGCTGTTGTTCAACCAAAGCCGTTGAACCAAGGAAAATCGAGATGGAAAAAGAAGTTACTAAAGTGATGAAAAGGCCAATATAAAGCCTGTCCCGAATGCCGGAAAGTAAGATATATTTTAATATCGATTTCATGATAATTAATGCTTAGCGCTTAGAGCTGAACTTAAAAATGCGCTTATTCGAAGAAAACTCTTCTATTTGGATCAAATTTTTCCTGTATATCGCGATCAACTTTATGAGCAGGGCTGCCGCTATTAACAATAGTGGCCTTAATAAAAATTACTGTCTCAACGATATCCGATTGTTTGGAAACAGATTTAAACAACCAGCCTAAAACCGGAATTCTGCTCACCAGCGGAATACCACTGTCACTATTGGCGCCTGTCTCTTTCATCAATCCGCCAATAACTATTACATTACCGCTTTGAATTTTAGCGATAGTGCTAAGCTGCCTGGTTTGTATAATTGGTACAATATTTTTTAACTCTTCTATAACATTGCCATCCTGATCGCGAGGGCTTGCTGGGTCAACAACTTCACCGCTTTTTACTGTTAGTTTTGGTTTAATATTCATGATGATTTCATTAGTTCTAACATTAACCGATGGCATAATTTCAAGCTCAACACCGGTATTCTCCTCCAATTTTGTGGAGGTGACGGTAGAGACTTGAGATGTAGAAGTGCCAGTAGCAGTGCTAGAGGTGCTATCCACTTTGAAATAAACCAATTTATCGACAAACTCGAGCGTAGCCTTCTGGTTATTTATAGCATGGATGCGTGGGCTGGATATAGCTTTAGCCAAGCCAAATTTTTCTAGAGCGCTTATTGATGAACTTAAATCAGAATTAAACCATTCTCCGGTAACAATACCAATAGCAGTGCCGCCAGGGGCCGGAGCAGAGTAGCCATTTATAGCTGTAATAGTGGTGTTATTGCCAACTTTAGTCCAGTCTATACCGGTTTTGTAAGTATCACTTAGGGTAACTTCCACAACTTTTGCCTCAATTAAAACCTGGGCTGAAGCATATTTCTCAACATCTTTCAAGTAACCAGTTATAGCATTGTGCTGCTTTTCTGTAGCAAAAACGGCTATGATTCCTGCTGATTTATTCAAGAAAGCTGAAGATTTTGAAACTTCATCCCTTTGCTCAGAATCAAGGATGGCCTTTATATTATTTTCAACATCGGCCCATAGTGTGCCGTCTGTTAAGTAATCGACAAAATAATTTTTCATGTAAGGGGTGTCGCGTTCAAAATGCAAAACACCATTTCTGTAGGAATAGCGCAAATTGCCTAAGTTGGATATGCGATCAATAACTTCTTTAAATGGGCGATTTTTAGCATTTAAAATTATACCTCCTGAAATGCTGGGATCGATATCAATATCAATTCTAGCGACACGCCCAAGCTCAATCAAAACATCTTTCAAAAGCACATCTTCAGTAACTGAAAAAGAAATAATTTTTTCTCCTCCGATAACTGGTGGTGGCGGGGTTATTATTAATTTTGAAACAGTCGGGATAGGCGCTTCCACTTGAACTTTGTCTGACTTTTCAGCCTTTTTTGACTTAGCTCCTTTTGGATTTTTTAGAAGAGCGCTCTCAATTTCTGACCTTCCTAACCCAGTTTCGCGATCAACAGGGTCAACCTTGCCACGCACGCAAGAAAAAAGGGCGAATAATAGCGAAAGGCACAAAAAGATCTTTGTTGCTGCGCGCGGTTTAAACACTTGATTTCTTGATGGAGTTAGAGGGTGGTTGGAAAAATGAATTTCGGGCAAACTATTTTTAAGAAGTTTTTTAGCAATTGATTTTGCTTATGAGGCCGTTCATAATTTTTTTGATTCCAAATTTTGACATCTTTCGCAAAAGGTGCGTCTTTAAACTTCCATAAAAACATGCTCAAAGAACAAGATAAAATCTTCACCAATCTTTATGGCTATAAACCGGCTGATTTAGCTGCTGCAAAGCAAAGAGGCGATTGGAACGAAACCAAAAAATTTCTTGATAACGGCTCGGAATGGTTGATTCAGCAAATTAAAGATTCTGGACTGCGCGGCCGCGGTGGCGCTGGCTTCCCCACAGGAACAAAATGGTCATTTGTACCAAAAAAATCTGATCCAAAAGAAGGAAAACCTCATTATCTGGTTATTAATGCTGACGAATCAGAACCAGGAACCTGTAAGGACCGCGATATTTTACGTAACGAACCTCACAAACTTCTTGAAGGTTGTTTACTTGCTGCGCGCGCTATTAATGCCAACACCTGCTACATCTATATTCGCGGCGAATATTATAACGAAGCAGTCGCCCTACAACGCGCAATTGATGAAGCCTATGAAGCAAAATTGATTGGTAAAAATGCCTGTAATAGCGGCTGGGATTTAGACATTTTCATCCATCGCGGCGCAGGTGCCTATATTTGCGGTGAAGAAACAGCTTTACTTGAAAGCCTTCAGGGCAATAAAGGCCAACCACGCTTAAAACCTCCCTTTCCTGCGCTTATTGGGCTTTACGGTTGCCCAACCGTAATCAATAATGTCGAATCAATTGCTGTGGTGCCTGAAATTCTGCGCCGTGGTCCTGCTTGGTTCGCTGGCATTGGTCGCGAAAAAAATGTTGGAACGAAAATTTTCTGCATTTCCGGCCATGTTAATAAACCCTGCAATGTGGAAGAAGAAATGGGAATTCCGTTACGCGAATTAATTGAGAAGCATGCAGGCGGCGTACGCGGCGGTTGGGATAACCTACTTGCTGTAATTCCTGGCGGCTCTTCAGTGCCATTGATTACCAAAGAAGTCTGCGATGATATTTTAATGGATTTTGATAGCTTACGTGCAGTTGGCTCTGGCCTTGGCACCGCAGGGGTTATCGTCATGGATAAATCAACCGACATAATTGCTGCCATCGCGCGCCTTTCACATTTCTACAAACATGAATCTTGTGGCCAATGCACCCCCTGCCGCGAGGGCACAGGTTGGTTAATGCGCATTATGGATCGCATGATTGAAGGCAATGCTGAAGTTAGCGAAATTGACCAACTCTATGATTTAACCAAACAAATTGAAGGCCACACCATTTGCGCCCTTGGCGACGCTGCTTCTTGGCCAGTTCAGGGCTTGATCAAAAATTTCCGTGGAGAAATGGAAAAAAGGATTGAGAAGAATAAATCACGAGCAACATTTGTGGAAGAATAGCCCCTTGCACCCTAGAGCATCAAGCCTTCTATCAACAAGCAAAACTAATTTATTAGTAATAGTATAATATGGAAATTCACCACACGCTCCACATTAAATACTGTTTCTAAACATTGCGATCTTATGAAAACCGTTGCTCTAATAACCGCCTGCGGGCGAGGAAATCGCTTTAACAATGGCGAAGGCATACCAAAACAATACTTGCCTCTAGCTGGCATGCCGCTTCTGCGCCATTCAATCTTGGCTTTTTTAAATCACCCAAAAATTGATGATGTTATTTGCATAATTTATCCAGATGATGTTGAGCTTTACGAAGAAGCAGCCACTGGCCTGGATTTACTAAATCCGGTTTTTGGCGGCGAAACCAGGCAGGCCTCAATTCGCATGGGGCTGGAAGCGTTACGCGAATATAATCCAGATAAAGTATTGATTCATGATGGCGTGCGCCCTTTTGTTTCCAGGCGCATCATCAATGGCATTCTAGAAAAAATGGAAACCCATCCGGCGGTGATTCCAGCAATTGCCGTGGATGATACACTAAAAAAATATTCAGACGGTAAAATTGAATGGACGCTGGAAAGAGAAAATTTATGGCGCGCTCAAACTCCACAAGGCTTTATTTATAGGGATATTCTTGATTCACACACTGCCTTCAAAGATTTGAATTTTACGGATGACGCTTCGCTTAATGAATATGCCGGAATCCCGGTTGCCATTGTCCCAGGCTCGCAAAATAATTTCAAAATTACCACTGAAGAAGATTACGAGCGCGCCAAGCGCATGGCTTCGATACTAATTAAAAATACTAAAGAAGAAATTCGCTGCGGCATTGGTTTTGACGTGCATGGCTTTCGGCCTAAAAAAGTTGGCGAAACTAATTCAATCCGCCTGTGCGGAATTGAGATTGAATTCGATAAAAAAATTGATGCCCATTCTGATGGGGACGTAGCTATTCATGCTTTAATTGACGCACTTCTAGGCTCAATTTCCGAGGGCGATATTGGTGATCATTTCCCCCCTACCGATCCAAAATGGAAAAATTGTGATTCGCGGGAAATGTTAAAAGCAGTTAATCATTTGCTGAAGAAAAGAGATGCTACAATTCTCAACTTAGATATAACTTTAATTTGTGAAAAACCAAAAATTTCCAAATTTAAAGATCGCATGAAAGAAGAGCTGGCACAAGTTTTGAATATAAAAGAACAGCGCATAAATATTAAGGCCACCACCACTGAAAAGCTGGGGTTTTTAGGGCGTCAAGAAGGCCTTGCCGCTCAAGCTGTGGTTTCAATTCGGCTAACAATTACTGAAGAGTAAACTAGCAGCTCAATCTCCTTTCGTCACCACTTCTTCTGCCTTCTTTTGAATAAAATTCATTCTTATCTCGATCTCTTTTTTTATTATCTCCATTTCTGGCGCATTAGCCTTGCGATCCACATAAACTGGAGCTTCATCGAAATAAAAACACAACTTTGCGAAAGGCAAAGGAATAAGGAATTGGTCCCAGGTTTTTAGTTTTTTATAGCGTGAAATAGAATAAGAAATCGGCAAAATTCCTGCCCCAGAAATGCGGGCAATATTAATTATTTCACCGTTAATTTTTTGGTTTGGCCCGCGCGGCCCATCAGGTGTGATGCCAAGAGAATAGCCCATTTTTAGCCCCTCAAGAATTTTACGCATGTTGGCAAAATCAATTCCGCGCGAAGCTTTTCGGCCGCCTTTTGAGGACCCCAAAATCGAAATCAGATTAAATTTTTCCATCACTCGCCCAACAAAGCGCCCATCCCCATGCCTAGAGGCAAGCGTCATGAAGTTATAGCTTTTATAAAGTTTTTTTGGCTTGAGGGTAATAAAGGGAATCATCATCAAGCGGTTATGCCAAAAACTCAAAACCAAAGGGCGCTTATATTTGGCAGCCGCAATAAGAACTTCCTGATTAATAAAAATTTTTTTACTGGTTAAAAAAACCAGCCTCATATAAAGAGTGATGATTAAGCAGATGAGCTCTTGAAATAGGCGGCTGTAGGTTATTTTACGCAGTAACTGCTTGAACTTAGTTTTGACATCATACCATTCAATATTGGTTTGAATGCCAAAAATTTTCCACTTTTTAGACACTGTTAATTAAATTTTCTGTCCACTAGAGGCCCAATCTTTGACGAAAACGTCTATGCCCTTGTCAGTCAAAGGATGCGAAGCTAATTGTTTAAGAATTTTTCCAGGAATTGTGGCAACATGCGCACCGAATTTTGCGGCCAGCACCACATGAATTGGGCTACGCACCGAAGCAGTTAAAACCTCGGTTTTGAAATTAGGATAATTAGCATAAATCGTACAAATTTCTTCTATCAAAGCCAAGCCGTCCTGGCCTACATCATCAAGCCGGCCAACAAATGGCGACACAAAAGTTGCTCCAGCTTTTGCCGCTAAAATTGCCTGAGCGGCAGAAAAACAAAGCGTCACATTGGTTTGAATGCCTTTGTCTGAGAAATATTTACAAGTCTTTAATCCATCCATAGTCAAAGGCAATTTTATGCAAACATTTTTAGCAATTTTGCTTAAGATTTCTCCTTCGCAAACCATGCCGGCGAAATCTGTTGCTGCCACTTCAGCGCTGACTGGCCCTGAAACCACTTCACAAATTTCAGCAATAACAGTTTTAAAATCGCGCCCAAATTTGGCGATTAAACTTGGGTTAGTTGTTACACCATCAAGAAAACCATAAGCGGCGATTTCCTTAATTTCGACAACGTCTGCAGAATCGATAAAAAATTTCATAGAGGTAATTTTGTTTGAATCTTTGGGGAAAAAATTGTCCGATGAGGAAATGCAAAACGTAGTTTAAAAAATCTCTTTATCAAGCAACTCATGTCAAATTTTTTCGCTCAAATTCTGCTGCCATTGGCACTTGATGAGCCCTTTGCTTATTTATGCGAAGAAAATGTTGAAGCTGGCGATGTGGTCTTAGTTGAATTTCGCAAAAAAAAAATTTGGGGTGTAGTGGTAGAAACCTCAGAACTTATTACGCAAAACAAGAACGGAAGTGAAATTTTTTACGCACGGAATAAAGAAATTTCTTTAGCGAAAACCAAAAAAATCATCGAAAAAAATCCACGTCTAAAATTTTCGCAAAACCAATTAAAATTTATCGAAACGATTGCCTCTTACAACCTTGCCAGCCGTGGCCTCGTTCTTAGGGCATTCATTGGCATTCTTAATGCAGATAAAACAAAAAAATCGCCAATAGCAGAAAAACAAGAAATAAATAAAAATGATTTTCATTTAAAAAAACTTTCAGAAAAGCAGCAAAAAATTCTTGATGAATTATGGCATAAATATCAGCAAAACCCAACTTTGGTGGCGCTTATTGATGGAGTTACTGGCTCAGGAAAAACGGAAATTTATTTTGCATTAATTGCCAAAATTTTTGCAAAACAACCTACCGCCCAAATTTTAATTCTGCTTCCAGAGATTGCCCTTACCAGCCAGCTATTATCAAGGTTTGAAGAGCAATTTGGTTTTCGCCCTGCCCTTTGGCATTCAAAAATTTCTTTGAAAAAAAAGCGGGAAATTTTCTATGGCATTGTTGAGGGGTCGGTTAAAATCTTGATCGGCGCGCGCTCAGCCCTGCTTTTACCTTTCAAAAATTTACAATTAATTGTGGTGGATGAAGAGCATGATGCCTCATTTAAACAAGAAGATGTTTTCAATTTTCATGCTCGCGACATGGCTATTGTTAAAGGGCAAATAGAAAATTTCCCCGTCATTTTATCTTCTGCCACCCCCGCCCTTGAAACCTATGCCAATGCAGTTTCCGGCAAATACCATCATTTTATCCTTGAGCAAAAATTTGGCCAAGAAAACCAAATTGAACTTATTGATTTACGCCAAGAAAAAATGTTATCTGGCCAATTTTTATCACAAAAATTACGAACCGAAATTGCTAAAAATTTAGCCAGTCAAAAACAAATTCTGCTTTTCTTAAATCGTCGCGGATATGCGCCTGTAACGCTTTGCAAGACATGTGGAAAAAAATATGGATGTAGCAACTGCGATTTTCATTTAGTGCTCCATAAGGCAAAGAAAAAGTTGATTTGCCACTATTGTGGGCATGAAGAAATTGTTCATCACAAATGTAAATTCTGCGCCGAAAAAGATTCGCTGGTCTCGCTTGGCGCGGGCGTAGAGAAAATTGAAGAAGAAGTAAAAAATATTTTTCCCGACGCTAAAACGGCGCTTATTACCAGCGATGAAATAACAAATTTTTCTGAAGCTGATAGGCTGGTTAAAAAAGTTATTAACAACGAAATCGATATTATTATTGGCACCCAAATGATCGCTAAAGGGCATGATTTTCCTAATTTGGCGCTGGTTGGAGTGGTGGATGCGGATGCTGGCCTTTATTCTTCCGAATTAAGAGCTTTAGAAAGAGCTTACCAAATGTTAACGCAAGTAATTGGAAGGGCTGGGCGGCGTGGCGATGTGAAAGGAAAGGTAATAATTCAAACTTACAATCCGCAAAATTTGGTTTTTGAAAAAATTATCAAAAATGACAAAAAAGAATTTTATGAATTTGAAATAAAGAATCGCCAGAATCTGGATCTACCCCCATTTTCAAGGATGGCGCGCTTTGAGGTAAGTGCTTTTGCAGAGAATGACGCTAAAAATTTTGCCAAAAAATTAATCCAGAATTTTCCCTTCAGTGATAAAATTGAGCTATTTGGCCCTGCTCCTGCGGGCTTACAACGCTTGAAAAATCGACATCATTTTTTCGTTAATTTAAAGGCAGCAAAAAAAGTTAATCTGCAGAAATTAATCTCTGATGTTATGGCAGATCTTGAAATTCCTGGGGCGGTGCGTGTTAGGATTGATGTTGATCCAACCTAAATTTTTATTATTTAAGCGCTATCTAACTTTCCGTCGTATAATTAGGAGACTCTGAAGTGATAGTAATTGAATGCGGATGGCTTTCGCGCAGGCCGGAATTAGTGATTCGAGCAAAGGTACAATTTTTTCTCATTTCTTCGATCGTGCCGTTACCAGTATAACCCATCGCCGATTTTAAACCACCAACAAGTTGATGAAGCACATCTGCAACCGCTCCTTTATAGGGCACACGGCCTTCAACACCTTCAGGAACAAATTTCAATTTATCCGCCACATCTTCTTGGAAATAACGATCCGCAGAACCGCGCGCCATTGCCCCTAGCGAGCCCATGCCGCGGTATACTTTATAAGAACGACCTTTGAATAACACAATTTCTCCTGGTGTTTCTTCAGTGCCCGCTAATAATCCGCCAAGCATCACACAAGAGGCACCAGCGGCAATGGCTTTGGCCAAATCGCCAGAAAATCTAATACCGCCATCAGAAATTATTGGGATTTTTACTTTATCACAAAATTCCACTACATCCAAAATTGCCGATAATTGCGGCACGCCAACGCCTGCAACCACGCGTGTTGTACAAATTGACCCGGGGCCAATTCCCACTTTTACCGCGTCAGCACCAGCGTCAATCAAAGCCTTTGCTGCGTCAGCGGTGGCAATGTTTCCGGCGATAAAATCTTGTTTTGGGTAAAGTTTTTTTAGCTCTCGAATTGCCTCTATTACTCCCTTTGAATGACCATGGGCAGTATCAATTATTACCACATCAGCGCCCGCCTCAATTAGGCTTTCAGCGCGCTTAATACCATCGCGGCCCACGCCAGTTGCCGCTGCAACCAATAATCTGCCTTCTTCGTCTTTAGAAGCATGGGGGAATTGTTTGGTTTTTTCCAAATCCTTTCCGGTCATAAGCCCAACACAATTGCCGGCGGAATCAGTTAAAATAATGCGCTCGATTTTGTTTTTATGTAACAGAGCCCGAGCTTCGCTCTTGCTTACTCCGGCCCTGGCCGTAACTAGATTTTCACTAGTCATCAATTCTTTCACCGGTTGTTTTTTATCAGTGGCGAAACGCACATCGCGATTAGTTAAAATTCCCAGCAATTTCTTGGATCCTACTTTTACCACCGGAATGCCTGAGATTCCGTGGGTTTTCATAAGCAATAAAGCATCACTTAGAGTTTCATCTGGGGTTATCGTAACTGGATCTATAACCACTCCTGACTCAAATTTTTTAACTTTTCTTACTTCATCAGATTGATCTTTAATTGATAAATTTTTGTGAATGCAACCAATGCCTCCGGACTGGGCCATGGCAATTGCTAAGCGGCTTTCGGTTACGGTGTCCATTGCTGCAGAGATAACCGGAATTTCGAGAGAAATTTTTTTGGTAATTTTAGTTTTAATGTTGGCGTCGGCAGGTAAGATTTTTGAAAAAGCTGGTTTTAGCAACACATCATCGAAAGTTAGAGAAGGAGCGACGGTTTCGATGATTTTCCGATTCTGTGTCATATTTTTTAGGGATTTACTTAAGGATTTGCAGGATTCCGGCAAAAGAGCTGGCAAAATAGTTTTGGCCTCAAAAAATAAAAGAAAATAATAATAAAATTGAAAAGATCATGCCTTCCTTAATTGAAAAGTTGTGCGAAGAAAAAAACATCAGATTAACCGAAAACCGAAGAATCATTGCCCGCGTCATCTCGGAAAGCAGCGATCACCCGGATGTTGAAGAGGTTTTTCGTCGCGCTTCCAAAATCAATCCAAAAATTGGCATCGCCACTGTTTATCGCGCTGTAAAAATGTTTGAAGAGGTAGGCGTAATTGCCAAACATGACTTCGGCGGCAGAGGCCGGGCGCGCTATGAAACCCTTGAAGGTGAGGAACATCATGACCATCTGGTTGATATTACCACTGACGAAGTCCACGAATTTTTTAATGAAGAGCTAGAAAAACTAAAACATAAAATCGCCCGTGATCATGGGTTTGAGCTGGTCGGGCACCGGTTAGAACTTTATTGTCGTCCATTGAAAAAATGAAAGAAGAAGCACAATTTCTAAAGGGGATATTCGCTGGGCAGCTAAGTTTTGAGGGAATTGATGATATAGACAAATTTATAAAATTTTTTTGCGACCTTTATCGAATCGAGCTTTTTAAAGACGGCCTCGATTTAATTTTAACCAAAGTTAAACAAAAACACCTTCGCTTCGAAATCAAGATTATCAAGGGTTGGGATACGAATGAAGGCTGTTTTACCTCTCAACCCAAAAGTTTTTACGATCAAACTTTAGGAAAATTTATACCAAAATCCGAGCTAAAAATCACTTTGCGCCGAATGTCTTACAATGTTCTGGCTCATGAGATGGCGCATGCTTTCGCCTTTGAAAGCGGAATTAATTTAGGAGAAGATTTTCGCAAGGCCGTAGGTTTTGATATGAAAGACCGCCAACCACAAATTATCACCCTTAGAGCAGAAACAAAAAGGTTGATGGTGGATGCTTTAAAATCTTATAAAGCCGAAAAATTTCTCTCAGAACTTTTTGCCCGTTATTTCGAATTACTCAGCCTCTCGCGCGATGTCTGTGCTGCCGGTGATTTTGCCACTTCTGATGTCATGGGGTTTTTTGAAAATACCACGAATTTCATCACCAAAATTTTTAACCCAAAAATTAAAGCAAAAATTGATTCAGAAGTTGTTAGCGTTACCAGTGAGATAGCTAGGCAGGTCAAGCTTTCAGCGCCTGAGCAAAAATTCCAAGAGAAGGTGGAATCATTTCATAAAAAAGCTGCAAACTCATGGTCAAAAAATGTTAAATCCAATGCGCAGTGGCAATTAGGCTGGAAAAAATATCAAGAGTTAGAAGAGGAGAAGAAAAAATAGAGGCTGTTAGCCAATTATTTTTCTGAATTTTTTTAGCGCTTTTTTTGCAAAACTTTTCCCAATATCTTTAATCCGGCTTCAAAATTTTAAAAAGAAGCATAAAAAATAATTAGCCAACATTATGGCCGTCTATACAAGGCTGACAAGGCCTGAACTTGAACAGCATCTCCAAAATTATTCCTTAGGAAAATTAATAAATTTCAAAGAAATTGTTGAAGGAATTGATAATTCAAATTTCATTCTCGAGACCGAAAAAGGGAAATTTATTCTAACGATTTTTGAATCAAGAATTGCAAAAGATGAGCTGCCTTTTTTTATTAATTTAAAATTACATTTGGCAAAAAGAGGAATTTGCTGTCCACGTCCGATCCTTGATAGTCAAGGCTTAGCAGTATGTGATCTAAAAAAAAAGAAATCAGCGATTGTTACTTTTCTAAGCGGAAAAATTCTACCAAGCCAAGGTGACGGCTATTACAATAATATAACTAAAAAGCATTGTTTTGAGGTTGGAAAAATATTGGCCAAATTGCATTTAGCGGCCACCGATTTCACAATGTTCCGTAAAAATGATTTAGGTGTGAAAGGCTTTAGACCTTTATTTTCAAAGTTCGAACCGTTGATTGAAAATTATCAAAAAAATCTTACCGCGGAGATTTTGCAAAATATAAATTTTTTGGAAGAGCAATGGAGATTTGATTTGCCTAGCTCAGCAGTGCATATTGATTTATTTCCTGATAATGTTTTTTTTGATGAAAAACAAGAAGTCAGCGGCGTAATCGATTTTTATTTCGCAGCCAATGATACCTTAATTTATGATTTTGCTATCTGCATAAATGCTTGGTGCTTTGATGAAAAAAATAATTTTTCTGAAGAAAAATTTTCTGAAATGTTGCGCGGCTATGAAGAGATAAAAAAGTTCGATGATAAAGAGAAAAATTTCTTAAAAATTGCTTTAGTTGGGGCAGCTATGCGCTTTCTACTAACGAGGCTTCACGACATGTTTTTCACACCGGAAGGCCCATTAGTAAAGATAAAAAATCCGCAAGAATATTTAGCAAAATTACGTTTCTTTAGGGCAAGAATATGAGTATAAAATTCCATTTTTTTGGCAAAAATTGTTTTATTGATCGAGGGCTAGAAAACCGCTCTGACATTAAGCGCCGCCTTAATGAGGAAAAAATTACTCCGCGCCATATTTTATTTTTAAAGCAAATACATAGTGCAGAAGTTGTGGTTATTGATGCGGAAGAAAAAATTTATGAGGGGCAAGACCTGCCAAGGGCTGATGCCTTAATCACAAATTTAAAAAATGTCGTAATTGCTGTTGTTACCGCTGATTGCGGCCCACTTTTATTCTTTGATGAAGAGAAAAAAATCATTGCTGCCGCGCATGCCGGTTGGCGCGGCGCAAAGCTTGGCATTATTGACTCTACCGTGGCGGCGATGAAAAAACTTGGCGCTGAAAATATACGCACAATTATTGGGCCGATGATTCAGCAAAAATCTTATGAAGTTTCGAGAGATTTTTTTGACGAGTTTCTCAATGAAAATAAAGATAATGAAAAATTTTTTATAAATGGTGCGAAGCCTGATAAATACTTGTTCGATCTGCCTGCTTATATTGAAAAAAAATTACAATTAGCTGGGGTCAAAGAAATCAAAAATTTTAGGCACGATACTTATTCAAACGAAAAAGATTTTTTCAGCTTTAGAAGATCAACCCACAATGGCGGAAAAGATTTTGGAAATAATATTTCACTAATAGTTATGGAATAATGCAGCGCAGCGACGGCCAAAAGTGAAAGCGGGAAGGTGGTGCCTGGAGCCGGAATCGAACCAGCGACACAAGGATTTTCAGTCCTTTGCTCTACCGACTGAGCTATCCAGGCGCAAAGAGGTTTTAAAAAAGAGCCGTGCAAGCTAAGTTTGGGCTTTTATTTTGCAAGCTCCTACAAAATTTTTACAAAAAAATATGGAAAACTTGCTTGATTATTCAACCTATGTTTTGGCCGCTTATGCTTTTACTGGCGCGGTTCTGGGCGGTTTAATGCTTATTGTTCTTACACGCTATATTTCTCTAAGAAAAAAATTTCAAATTTCTAAATAAGTGAAAAATCAGCGTAAAAAAAAGCGAATGATTTTTGTGGCCACAAGCATTGCGCTTTCTCTCGCCGCTCTGGCATTTGTTATTGTCAGCTTTCGCGACAATATAGTGTTTTTCTATTCCCCAAGCGAACTGGAGAACCCACAAATTCTGAAAAAAATCAATGATCGCCAGATCAGAATTGGCGGACTTGTAAAAGAAAATAGTATAAAAAGGATCAATTCTTTGACCACAGAATTCACAGTCACAGATCTAAAAAAAGAACTACGCGTAGAATATGTGGGAATATTGCCCGATCTGTTTCGTGAAAAGCAGGGAGTGGTGGCTAAAGGCAAATTTGATACAGAAAAAAATCAATTTTATTCACGCGAACTTCTTATAAAGCATGATGAAAAATATATGCCCCCAGAAGTAAAAAAGGCTCTGGAATAAAGGTAGGGGTCTTTTTATTTAGTCACCATTTCCCTTAATTCTGCGCTTCTTTTTTCAATCACTTTCTCCAACTTGGCCATAAATTCTTTCTTAGATAGACCTGGCTCTATGGGCTCAAGAAATTCCAAAGTAATTTTTCCGGGTTTTTTTGCGAATTTACTTCTACCCCAAAAAATTCCTGAATTTAGCGCCGCCGGGACAACTTTCACGCCGCAAGCAAGATAGAGAGCCACGACCCCAGATTGATAGGGATATTTCTCAACTGTTCCCTTAGGAGGAACTCGGGTGCCTTGAGGAAAAATTATTATGGATTGGCCTCGCCCTAAGTAACTTTTGCTCTGCTTAATTAAATCTTTAAGGGCACTAGCGCCTCCCCGACGGTCAACTTTAATCCCGCTCATAATGCGCAAATACCAACCGTAAAAAGGGATCATTAATAATTCTTTTTTATAGGCATAGACTGGGCGTCTAACAACCAAATGCATTACTATAGTTTCCCACATAGACTCATGCTTGCAGGCTATAATACAGGGTTCTTTTGGAATATTTTCTAGCCCCACAAATTCATGCTCAATTTTGCACAGTTTTTTTAACGTCCCCAAACCAATTTCTGCCCACACTTTAGCGCCGTGGTCAGCCATTTTAGAGCTGCGAGTAATAAACACGGGGAAATAAATGATAGGAATAATTGCGCCCCATGCATTGATAAACAGCCAAAAAAGGAAGTAAGTAATGGAACGCATCGAAAACAGGTTGCTAAGGAAGGTGGTGCCGATTGAGAGATTCGAACTCCCGACCCACTGTTTACAAGACAGTAGCTCTACCCCTGAGCTAAATCGGCTATAAAAATTAAGTTCAGATAAGCAAAATGAAGCGCGGCAAAATATTTTCTACTTAAAAAACTGCAAGAGCTTTGTGCTTTATTCTATAGCTTTTGGCTTTGCAACCGCAACCAAGGCTGGTCGAATAAGGCGATCAGCGATTGAGTAACCTGCTTGTACAACCTGCACTACAGTACCTTCTTCAGCATCACTTTCAACATGCGATATCGCTTCATGGAAATGATGATTAAATTTTTCATTAAGGGGAAAAATCCTTTTTACCTGATTTTTCTCCAAAACCTTTATCAGCTCTTTTTCCGTCATCATAATAGCATCAGCATAATGCTTAATTGCTGGAACCTTTTCAATCTCTTCTTTTGGAGCGTTATTACTGGCCATAAAAAAGTTTTCTACCACCACGACTAAGTCGCTAACAAAATTAGAAATGGCGAATTTTGAGGCTTTTTCAAGCTCCTCGCGCGATCTTCTACGAATGTTATCAAGTTCAGCAAGGCAACGCAAAACTTTATCATTTAATTCACTATTTTTTTTCTCTAAATCGGCAATTTTTTCTTCCAATTGTTTTTGCCCAAAATCATTAGCCTCCCGCTTGTTTTCTACTTGGCTTTGCTCAGTGCTTTGAGATTCAGTTTTATTTTCCTGATTTTCTAACATTTTTGACTCCTAGATTAAATTACCTTTTAGAATTAGCGTGACCTTAGGCTTGTTAAAAGATAGGTTCACCACTATTTAGATTTTAGATGCGTGGCAGAAAAATATGATCGGTTTGGGCGATTTCAATAGATAGATTTACTTTAATTTTCTTTGGACGTAGAGTAAGGCAGAAATTAACTAATCCTCCCTAACAAATTTCCAACATGTCAGAAAAAATTTTAGATCAGGCCAACTACCTGATTCCTATGGTTATTGAACAAACTTCCCGAGGCGAAAGATCTTATGATATCTATTCGCGCCTTTTAAAAGAGCGTATCATTTTCTTATCAGGTCAGGTTAACGATCAGGTTTCTTCTTTGGTTGTTGCTCAATTACTTTTCTTGGAATCAGAAGATCCAAAAAAAGACATTTATTTTTATATTAATTCTCCTGGCGGCATTGTAACTTCAGGGCTTGCCATGTATGACACTATGCAATATATTCGCCCTGACGTGGCAACGCTTTGTGTTGGTCAGGCCGCTTCCATGGGTTCACTACTTTTGACAGCCGGAGCCCCAGGCAAAAGATTTAGTTTACCAAACGCGCGCATTATGATTCACCAGCCACTCGGCGGCTATCAAGGGCAAGCAACGGACATTGAGATTCATGCTAAAGAAACTTTAGACCTGAAAAAAAGAATGCATGAAATTTATTCTAAACACACCGGCCAAAAATTATCGGTAATCGAAAAATCAATGGAACGCGACAATTTTATGTCGCCGCAAAAAGCTAAAGAATTTGGTATAATAGACGAGGTTATCGAAAAAAGGCCGGATAAAATTCTGTAAATAATATGGTAAAGAAACACGACGATAAAGAATTATCCTGCTCATTTTGTGGCAAAAGCCAAAATGAAGTAAAAAAATTAATCGCTGGCCCAACTGCACTTATTTGTAATGAGTGTATTGGCATTAGCATGGATATTTTGCGTGAAGAGCAAAAAAAGTCTCCTCTACAAAAAACCTCCGGAAATAAGCCAACTCCTAAGGACATCATCAAAATTTTAGATGAATATGTTGTTGGCCAGCACCACGCAAAAATGGTTTTAGCAGTTGCTGTTTATAACCACTATAAACGTATCGATTCTGCTGCCTCCATGACGGCTGATTCTGTTGAACTCAATAAATCAAACATCTTGATGATTGGGCCAACTGGCTGTGGTAAAACTTTGCTGGCACAAACTTTGGCAAAAATCCTTGATGTGCCTTTTACTATGACTGATGCAACTTCATTAACTGAAGCTGGATATGTTGGGGATGACGTTGAAAACATTATCGCCCGCCTTTTGCAATCAGCAAATTATGACATTGAAAAAACCCAACGCGGTATCGTCTATATTGACGAAATTGATAAAATCGCACGTAAATCAGAAGATAATACTCGGCGCGATATTTCAGGCGAAGGTGTCCAGCAAGGTTTGTTGAAAATTATTGAAGGCACAGTGGCTTCCGTTCCAACCCAACCAGGTAGAAAAACTTCTCAACAAGAATATGTGCAGATTGATACCCGTAATATTTTATTTATTTGCGCTGGCGCCTTTTCTGGCTTGGAAAAAATCGTCGCTGCCCGTGGTAAAGGCTCTAGCATTGGCTTTGGAGCTGATGTTCGAGAAAAAGATGATTTTTCTCGCAAAGATATTTTCAACAATGTTGAGCCAGACGATTTAATTAAATTTGGTTTGATTCCAGAAATTGTCGGCCGCCTCCCAGTTGTCGCCCCACTTGAAGGTTTAACTGAAGAAGATTTAACCAGAATTTTAGTGGAACCAAAAAATTCTATCGTCAAACAATATCAAAAATTATTCAGTCTTGATAAAGTTGAGCTAAAATTTGAAGAAAAAGCTTTGAAAGAAATTGCCAGAAAAGCTATTGCCCGCAAAACTGGTGCCCGTGGCCTTAGAGCAATTGCTGAAAATATTTTGCTTAAGGCAATGTTTGAAATTCCCTCAAAGAAAAATATTAAATCCGCTCTTGTTACAAGAGAATCTGTGACAGAAGGAAAAGATCTAGAGCTATCTTATTTAGATGAGCAGGAAATTGAGGAAAGACATGGCAAAAAACTCATTTCCGTTGTACCGCAAAAAGAAAAAAGAGTTTAGTGATCTATCTATAGGCGGGCCTGTCCTTTAAGGATATGGCCCGCTAATCGCACGCATATTAGGAATCATTTAATTTTGATCTCCAACGCATGCAGCCCTTTAGAAAATTCTTCTTTTAAAATTTGATTAACTTTTCTGTGGGCCTGAACTTGGCTCAACCCCTTCAATTCTTCTGCTTGCACAATAACAGCAAAATGCGTTTCCCCACTTTCATCATCTTCTATATGGCCTTTATGCAGGTACGAATTGTTTTTCACTTCCAAAAATTTTAGCTGCAAATTTTTTTGTAATTTTTCTTCTATCCTTTGCTTCATGTTAAAAAACCTGTTAATAAATTGTTAAAAACCTAGCCCTTATTCACAGAAAAATTTTTGTTAAAAAACTTATTAAAAATTTTCACATTTTTTTCACAGCTTTTTCATCTGTTAATAATTTTTTTTCAACAAAACCAAAACTGTTAATAACCCTTATAGTGCCCTTATTATCAATGTCTCCCGACATTTTTTTATGTTAATAAAAATGTTAATAATTTTTAATTAAGAAATTCACAGCACCTATTAAATCATTAAAAATAAATGAAAAAATTAGTTAATACTCTTTTAAGAAAGGAAAAATTTTCCACTCCTCCAATTTGGATAATGCGTCAAGCTGGTAGATATTTGCCAGAATATAGGAAAATAAGATCAAGCGTAAAAAGCTTTCTTGAGCTTTGTTATAAACCAGAACTGGCTTGTGAGGTTACTTTGCAGCCTATAAAGCGATTCGATTTGGATGCGGCAATAATTTTTTCTGACATATTAGTGGTTCCAGATGCATTGGGAGTTAAAGTTGATTTTGTCAAAAATGAAGGGCCAAAGTTGGAAAAAATCTCATCGGATTTTGATCTAAAAAAGCTTAAAATTGCTAATATTGAAAAACATTTGTCGCCAGTTTTTGAGGCATTGCGGCTCACAAAATCAAAGCTTGCAGAAGATAAAACGCTGATTGGTTTTTCTGGTGCACCATGGACTTTAGCCTGTTATATGGTTGAAGGAAAAGGTTCAAAGAATTTTGAATTAACGCGTGAAATGGCTATCCGTAATGAAAAATTTTTTGCTGAATTAATCGAAATTTTAACGGAAAGTATAATCTCTTATTTGTCTCATCAAATTAAGGCCGGAGCAGATGTAGTTAAGCTATTTGATTCTTGGGCAGGAATTTTGCCGCCATCTCAATTACAAAAATGGGTTATAGAACCAGCAAAAAAAATTGTTTCAGAAATAAAAAAACTTCACCCTCAAATCCCAATAATTTGTTTTCCGCGAGCTATTGGAGTTAATTATATAGAATTTACACGAAGCGTTGAACCGCATGGTTTGGCTCTTGATCAAACTATAGAAAAAAACTGGGCAAAAAATAATTTGCAGGAAAAATTTGATACTGTTTTACAGGGAAATCTGGATAATTTTTTATTGGCTTTCGGATCAAAAAAACAAATTGAAGATGAAGTTTTGCAAATCATAGAAGGATTTGGAAATAAGCCTTTCATATTTAATTTGGGTCATGGAATTTTGCCCGAAACGCCAATTGAAAATGTGGAATTGGTGATGAATTTAGTAAGAAAATAACATGGATAAAAACCTTGCCTTTATAGATGTTTTAAAGGCCCATCAAAGAATTAAAAATTACATAAAAAACACCTCGGTAATTTCTAATAAAAAGCTTAATGAAGAATTGGGATGTGAAGTTTTTTTTAAAATGGAAAACAACCAACAAACCAATTCTTTCAAGGCACGCGGTGCATTTAGTGCAATTTTAGCTTATCAAGAGCAACATAATAAATTACCAGAAAAAATAGTAGCTCACAGCTCTGGAAACCATGCCCAAGCTGTGGCTTATGCTTGTAAAACTTTAAAAATTCCGGCCGTAATTTATATGGCAGCAAATGCTTCGCCTTTTAAAATAGCAGCTACAAAGGCTCATGGTGCTGAAGTGGTGGTGTGCGAGAAAAGAATAGATGCAGATTTGCAAGCAGTTGCCAAACAAAGCGAAGGATATTTTTTTATTCATCCTTCAGACAATGACGAAGTAATTTCTGGCCAGGGAACAGCCGCCCTGGAAGCACTATCGGAAATTGGAAATGTGGAAGCAATTTTTGCCCCATGCGGTGGCGGTGGGTTGGCCGCTGGTTGTTATTTGGCTTCATTAAACCAAAAAAATAAACCGCAGATTTTTGCATGCGAGCCGCTGAATGCCAATGATGCTGCCATTTCGCTTCGTGAAGGAAAAATTTTTCGCTTTGATGATTCTCCAAAAACAATTGCCGATGGAGCCAGAACTTTGGGGGTCTCAGAGCGTTGCTTTAGCTATTTAAAAAAATTAACTGGGATTTTGGAAATCAGTGAAGAAGAAATAATTTTTTGGCAAAAAAAATTATCGGTCAGTTT
>CAZCWN010000002.1:0-62192 GCA_964502375.1 uncultured Rhizobium sp.
AATAGTTCCAATATTCACATGGGGTTTGGTGCGCTGAAAAGTTTGTTTGGTCATAACTTTTTATAAGTTTTTGCAAGTTAATAAATTTTCTTCAAAGCAGGTTCTACCAAGCTAAAGAAGTGGCAATAAACGTAAATTTATTTGATTTTTAAAGCGGAAAGGCGCGCGAATTTATGAATAAAGAAATAAAAAGCAAAGAGAATTATAGGCAAAAAAGTTATAGTTTGAAAAGGCAAACTATAACTCTTGCAAACAAAACACCTCGAAATTTTTTTCTTCTTTTAATTTTACTATCGAATTCGCAATGCAGCTGGCTGCAGCGATGGTAGTAATATAAAAGACACGGTTCATTAGTGCTGTGCGCCGTAAATTGAAGCTTTTGGCAATTGATTCTGTGCCAAAAGTTGTGTTTATCACTAAGTCAATTTTTTTGTCTTTGATTAAGTGAATTACGTTATAGCCACCTTCTTGCTCTTTGTTTATTTCTTCGGCCTTAATATTATGTTCATTCAGGAATTTTTTGGTGCCGCTAGTAGCATAAATTTTAAAATTGCATTTGCTCAATTTAGAAGCAATTGCGATGAGAGCAGAACTTTTATCGCGGTCAGCCACAGTAATTAAGGCATTACCCTCAACATTAACTTTATTTCCGGCAGCAAGTTGGGCTTTGAGAAAAGCCATTTCAAAGCTTTTATCTATACCCATAACTTCACCAGTAGACTTCATTTCTGGCCCCAAAATTGTATCTACATTGGAAAAGCGCGCGAATGGTAGTACCACTTCTTTCACTGAAAAATAATCGGTGCCATAATTTTTAGCTTCATCCAATTTGAAACTGGCAAGTTTTCTTCCAACCATCAAAAGTGAAGCAATTTTGGCAACATTAATGCCTGTAGCCTTGGCCACAAAGGGCACGGTTCTTGAAGCGCGCGGATTAACTTCTATCACGTAAAGTTTTTCATTTTGCACTGCATATTGCACATTCATCAAGCCCACCACTTCAAGCGCTCGCGCTAATTTAATAGTGCTTTCCTCAATTTCAGCGATCATTTTTTTTGAAAGTGAATAAGGAGGCAGAGAACAAGCGGAATCGCCTGAATGGATACCGGCCTCTTCAATGTGCTGCATAATGCCGCTGACAAAGACATCTTTACCATCGCTTAAAGCATCAACATCGATTTCCACCGCATTATCCAGGAATTTATCAACCAAAATTGGCCCATCAAGAATGAAGCGGCCATTGATTTCGATATATTTGTCGAGACCAGATTTATTATAAATTACTTCCATCGCCCGCCCACCTAGCACGTTACTTGGGCGGATTACCACTGGATAACCAACTTCCTCTGCGGCTGCTCCTATTTCTTTTAAGCTGTGACAAATAGTGTTTTTTGGTTGCACTAAGTGCATTGCTTGCAAGAGCTGTTGGAATCTTTCGCGGTCTTCGGCTAAGTCGATTTTATCGTAAGAAGTTCCAATAATTTTAATGTCGGCTTTGTCTAAATGGCGCGCTAATTTTAAAGCGGTTTGGCCACCGAATTGCACAATAACACCTATAAATTCACCATTTTCTTGCTCTTTATTGATTATTTCCAAGACATGCTCTGGTGTCATTGGCTCGAAATAAAGGCGATCGGAGGAATCGTAATCAGTGGAAACTGTTTCTGGATTACAGTTGATCATAATAGTTTCATAGCCAGCTTCCGATAAAGTAAGTGCGGCATGGACGCAGGCATAGTCAAATTCAATTCCTTGACCAATGCGGTTTGGCCCACCACCTAAAATAACAACTTTTTTCTTATCGCTTGGTCGCGCTTCGCATTCTGGCTCAGAAATTCCATCGCCTTCATAGCAAGAATACATGTAAGACGTGTTAGAAGCGAATTCGGCAGAACAGGTATCAACTGATTTATAAACTGGGCGCACACCAAGATTGTGGCGTAGTTCGCAAACTTTGGCTATATCGGTGTTCGTAAGTTCAGCCAATCTTTCATCCGAAAAACCCATTTTTTTGAGCTGTAAAATGCCAAATTTATCTTTCGGCAAACCATTTTTTCTTATTTCATTTTCAGTTTCGACGATCTTTTCAATTTCACGCACAAACCATGGATCGAAATAAGTGATGCTACAAATTTCTTCGACGGAAATTTTATAGCGTAAGGCGTCAGCAATGCGAAGTATACGGTTTGGAGCCAGAACTGCCAAATTTTCTTTGATAATTTTTTGGTTTTCGGCCAAGGAATTTTTTTCTGAAACGCCTGGAATTTTTTGTTCATTAAAGCCAGTTAAGCCAACTTCCATGGAATAAAGCGCTTTTTGCACTGATTCGGCAAAATTGCGGCCAATTGACATCGCTTCACCAACTGAACGCATGGCGCTAGATAAAACCGGAGTTGCTTCGTTAAATTTTTCGAAAGTGAAGCGAGGAATTTTGGTTACGACATAGTCGATTGTAGGCTCAAAGGAAGCAGGAGTGACTTTTGTTATATCATTTTGAATTTCATCAAGCGTGTAGCCAATTGCTAACTTTGCCGCCACTTTTGCAATCGGGAAGCCAGTGGCCTTGGAGGCGAGGGCAGATGATCTAGATACGCGTGGGTTCATCTCAATTACAACTAAGCGGCCATTTTTTGGATTCACGGCGAATTGCACGTTAGAGCCCCCTGTTTCAACACCAATTTCGCGCAGCACTGCAATTGAGGCATCGCGCATTTTTTGATATTCTTTGTCAGTCAAAGTTAGCGCGGGGGCCACGGTGATTGAATCGCCGGTGTGAATGCCCATCGGATCAATGTTTTCAATAGAGCAAATGATAATCGCATTATCTTTGCGATCGCGAATAACTTCCATTTCATACTCTTTCCACCCAATGATTGATTCATCAATCAGCACTTCGTGCGTTGGGGAAAGATCAAGTCCATAAGAAACAATTTCTTTGAATTCCTCTTCAGTTGTAGCAATACCGCCGCCTGATCCGCCAAGAGTGAAAGAAGGGCGAATAATTGCTGGAAGGCCAATGGTTTTCAGAGCTTCCAAAGCTTCATCAAGGGTTTTTACTACAGTATTTTTGGGAACTTCTAAACCAATTTTCGCCATTGCGACATTGAATTTGCTGCGGTCTTCAGCTTTTTCAATAGCTTTTGGATCAGCGCCAATCATCTTCACATTATATTTCTCAAGAACTCCTTGGCGGTAAAGTTCGAGGGCACAATTAAGAGCTGTCTGCCCGCCGACGGTTGGTAATATCGCTCCAGGACGTTCTTTGGCGATGATTTTTGTAACAACCTCAGCGGTAATGGGTTCGATATAGGTGGCGTCTGCAGTGGCCTGGTCGGTCATGATGGTGGCCGGATTGGAATTCACCAAAATCACGCGATAGCCTTCTTCTCGTAAAACTTTGCAAGCTTGCGTTCCGGAATAGTCAAATTCGCAGGCCTGGCCAATCACGATTGGGCCTGAGCCTATGACTAAAATTGAATCAACTTTCAGTTTTGACATTTCTTATTTTCCTTAATCAGTTCGATAAATTGTTTGAATAAATATCTGCTATCATGTGGCCCTGGAGAGCTTTCCGGGTGATATTGCACCGAAAATGCGGGTTTATTTTTAAAGCGGATTCCTTCGATAGTATTGTCGAAAAGTGAGTAATGGGTAACCTCGATATTATCGGGAATATTCTCGCTTGATACACAAAAACCGTGGTTCTGGCTAGTAATTTCAACAATACCTTTTTGAACATTTTTTACCGGATGATTTGCACCACGATGCCCCTGAAACATTTTGATGGTGTTAAGCCCTGCTGCAAGTGAGAGCAGCTGGTGCCCCATGCAAATCCCAAAGATCGGTATGTTCTTTTCTAATATTTTTTTAAGCACCGGCACTGCATATTGGGCAGTGGCAAAAGGGTCTCCCGGGCCGTTTGATAAGAAAACTCCGTCTGGATTATATTTAAGAATATCTTCAAAAGTGGATTGCGCTGGAAGCACGGTAATGCTAAAGCCATGGTCAACCAGGCAGTTTAAAATATTTTCTTTCGCGCCATAATCCATTACCACTATGTTATAGCCGTGGTCGAATTTCTCGGTTTCGGTTCTGCCAAGCGGAATGGTTTTGCTGCTCCATTTATATGGTTTTTCGGTGGAAACTGTAGCGCAAAGCTCCATGCCATTGAGGGTGGGTAAGGCAGTAATTTTTTTGATGAGTTTTTCAGTGTCTAATTCTTCTCCTTCAGAAACATAAGAAATAATCACATTGTTCGCGCCGTTAGTTCTTATGGCTCTAGTAAGTGCACGAGTGTCAACTCCACAAATACCGGTTACTTCGTTTTTGGTTAACCAGGAATTAAAGTGCCCTTCGCTGCGAAAATTCGAATCAACTGTTATGTCTTCGCGTAGGATTAACCCTTTGCAGAAAACTTTTCGTGATTCATTGTCGTCAGCATTATAACCAACATTTCCAATATGGGGAAAGGTGAAGGTAATAATTTGTTCGGCATAGGAAGGATCAGTTAAAATTTCCTGATAGCCTGTAATTGCAGTGTTGAAGCAAATTTCGCCATGAGTTTTGCCTTTTACTCCCACGCCTTTGCCGAAAAAATAAGCGCCATCTGCGGTGCAAATGACGGCATTAATGTTTTTGTTAGCAGTTAATTTCATTTAAAAATTTACCAATTTTCCAAACAGTTTCCAAAAAAAAGCCATTCTAGCTATAGCTAGAATGGCATAGAATCTGTCCAAATCTTTTTAACTCCAGATTCAAGACAGATTCCTGGAGTAACAAGTGATTAGTTGTTGTAATACATTTCAAATTCAACTGGATGTGGAATTTGTTCATATCTCTCAATTTCTTTTATTTTTAATTCAATATAAGCGTCAATTTGGTCGTTAGTGAAAACGCCTCCTTCAAGCAAGAAGCCACGATCTTTATCAAGGGCAGCCAAAGCGTCGCGAAGTGAACGCGCTACCGTTGGAATCTTTTTTAAATCTTTTTCTGATGAATGATAGAGATCTTGGTTTTTTGGTTCCCCAGGATGGATTTTATTTCTTATACCATCTAATCCGGCCATTAAAAGCGCGGCGCAACATAAGTAAGGGTTAGAAGCTGGGTCAGGGAAACGGGCCTCAATGCGACGGGCTTTTTCATTTGTTACATGCGGAATACGGATTGAAGCTGAGCGATTTTTTGCTGAATAAGCCAAAAGAACTGGAGCTTCATAGCCAGGAACTAAGCGCTTGTAACTGTTAGTTGTAGGGTTTGTGAAAGCGTTAAGCGCCTTAGCATGTTTGATGATGCCGCCGATATAAAATAAAGCTAATTCCGAAAGATTGGCGTGCTCGTTTCCTATAAAAAGATTTTGGCCATTTTTCCAAATTGATTGATGAACGTGCATTCCAGAGCCGTTATCCCCAAAAACAGGTTTTGGCATGAAGGTAGCTGTTTTGCCATATGAATGGCAAACATTATGGACCACATTTTTGAACTTTTGAATATTATCAGCTGTGTCAGTTAATGTGCTATATTTAAAGCCAATTTCAAATTGCGCGTTAGCAACTTCATGATGGTGAAGAAGAGGCGTAATGCCAACTTCACATAATGTTTCTACTATTTCTGAGCGAAGATCTTGCCCTGAATCAAGTGGCGTTGGATCAAAGTAAGCGCCTTTAATTTGAGATCTGCGGGCTAAATTACCACCGTCAACATCTTTGTAAGAATTGTGTGGAGCCTCTTCTGAATCGATAGAATATGAATTTTTATGGCTGCCAGTTTGGAAACGAACATCGTCGAACACAAAAAATTCTGGTTCAGGACCGAAATAAGCTACATCACCAATGCCACTATTTTTTAGATATTCTTCTGCCTTTTTAGCGGTGTTACGAGGATCTCTAGAATAGCCCTCGTTAGTTTTTGGTTCTATAACATCGCAAACTATAACCAGAGTGGGAAGGGTGGAAAAAGGGTCAATAAACGCTGTATCAAGCTGTGGCATTAGAATCATGTCTGATTCATTAATCTCTTTCCATGCTGGCACTGAAGATCCATCAAAAGCTATGCCTTTTTGCAATTCTTCTTCACTAACTGCATTAGCACAATGGCTGATATGTAACCATTTGCCACCATAATCAGAAAAACGGAAATCAACAAATTTAATATTGTTGTTTTTTATCATTTCAAAGATCGTGGCCGAGCTAGTGCTAGTTTTTTTCATATTAAGGTTAAGGATTATTTGGAGTAGTTAGAACCCGCTTATCACAACAATTATTTGACTTATCTCTCCTAAGGACAAGCGCAAACAAGCTCTGTAATTTTTGAGTTAAAATTTGCAGTTGTGCAGTTGTTAAGTGAGGAAGAGATTCTTGAGATGAGACAATTTTATAACAAGCCGCGGCTTAATGTTCAATTAATTTTTTTAAATTCTAGAACTTAGGCCTGTTTTTCAAACTCGCTTTGTGATAAGAGACAAAAGCGCCATTCTAATATAAACTCCATAATTGGCTTGGGAAAAATATTTTGCTTGGGGTAAATCATCCACTTCTTCGCTGATTTCATATATGCGGGGCAATGGATGCATTATGGTCAAATTTTCTTTGGCTTTAGATAAAGTTTTTTTGTCGATACAAAAAATATTTTTTACCTTTTCATAATTTGCTTTGTCATCAAAACGTTCTTGCTGAGTCCTTGTTACATAAATCACATCGAGATCTTGAATAGCAGGTTCTAACTCAAAAGTTTCGATAAGTTTACACCCAGATTGTTCAAAAGTTTTTTTCTTTTCAGCATCAAGAGTTAAGGATGGATGAGAAATTAAAGTAAATTGATTGTCAGAATAGCGGCTCATTAAAGTAAGGAGAGAGTGCACAGCGCGACCATATTTTAAATCGCCCAAAACGCCAATTTTTAAATTATTTAATTTTTTCTTTTCGCAAAAAATTGTGTAAATATCGACAAGCGCCTGAGTAGGGTGTTGGTTAGTTCCATCCCCTGCATTAATCACGGGCACGGTGGCATATTTAGCAAGTTCAGCAATTGAGCCTTCTTGGGGATGACGCGCCACAATAACATCCGCATAGTTACTTATAATGCGGCCAGTATCCGATAGGGTTTCGCCCTTTTTTATTGAAGAAGATTTGCCATATTCAAGGGTAACTGTTTGCCCTCCAAGCCTTAGCATCGCTGACTCAAAAGAAAATCTGGTACGTGTGCTTGGTTCAAAAAATAATGTTGCCAGAATCCGACCTTTACAATCGCCGCTTGCAAAAGTTTTCTTATGGCCTTGAGCGCGAAATTTTTCGGCAATATTGATAAGTTTTTTTATGTCGCTTTCCTTGATCTGATTGGCATCAAGGAGGTGATTAAATGAAAGTTTTGTCATTACAGAACTGCGTCAATTATTTGCGCTTTTGTTTAACAGGGGTCAACATTTAATGGATTTTTGAAGCCTGACGCAAGCTTTTGCAAGTTTAATTTTTGTTGAGATAAAGCATTCTACTTGCCTGCGTTATAATTTGAACAGAGAATGAGGATTTTGGCGGCTCATGCGTAGGCGGTTTAATAGGGCATACGCATGAGCCGCGTTAGATTTAAAAATAGGCGAGGAGGGGGTTTTGGGTTTGGTGGATTATGTGTGATGTTATTTGGTGGTGCCTTCCGGGTTTTTTATAGGGTTATTTGGTTTATTAGGTTTTAGATGCGGCAAAGTAGTGAATTGCTGCGCCATATTTGGTGTGGTGAGCCAAATATGGGGGCGCATTCTTTTTGTAAATAAAGCAAGTTACAACCAAGCAGCGGTTTAGTCTGAAAGAAAAATTTCTACCCTGGGTTTAGTTAAACTAATTTTTAGCTATTCATTAGGTTTTAAAAATATGTAATAAAAAAGTCGCGCCGAGCCCTCAAATTGCATGCAATTACACAATTTAGGGCTCAACGCGACTTCGCGGACAAATTTATACTGAATTATAAGCTTTTATTGAATCTGAGCTCTAATTGATTTTGCTGCCTCAACCATTTGTTGCAGAGCCAGCTTGGTTTCTGGCCAATCACGAGTTTTTAATCCACAATCTGGGTTTACCCAAATTTGCTCTGGTCTTAAAACATCCAAGGCTTTTTGCAGAAGTTTTTCAATTTCTTCTTTAGTTGGAACCCGTGGGCTATGAATATCATAAACGCCGGGTCCAATTTCGTTTGGATATTTGAAGTTAACGAAAGCGTTTAACAACTCCATTTGTGAGCGCGAAGTTTCGATTGAAATTACATCGGCATCCATATCGGCGATGGCGGAGATGATATCGTTAAATTCAGAGTAACACATATGAGTGTGAATCTGAGTGCGATCTTCAACGCCGGAAGCGGCAATTCTAAATGCTTCAACAGCCCATTTTAAATATTCTGCCCATTGTAATTTGCGAATCGGTAAGCCTTCGCGCAGCGCGGCCTCATCAATTTGAACGATTTTAATCCCTGCTTCTTCCAGATCACAAACTTCATCGCGAATAGCGAAGGCAATTTGTAGAGCTGTGTCTTTTCTGGGTTGATCATCACGCACGAAGGACCATTGCAGAATTGTAATTGGGCCAGTCAGCATCCCTTTCATGATTTTTTTAGTTTGGCTTTGTGCATATTTAGCCCATTCAACTGTCATGGCTTTTGGGCGAGAAATATCACCAAAAATTACTGGAGGTTTCACGCAGCGTGAGCCATAGCTTTGCACCCAACCATTTTTAGTGAAGCAGAATCCTTTCAATTGTTCGCCGAAATATTCCACCATGTCATTTCTTTCGAATTCGCCGTGCACCAAAACATCAAGGCCAATTTCTTCCTGAAAGCGGATGGCGCGCGTAGTTTCTTCTTTTACGAATTTTTCATATTCGGTAGCAGAAATTTTGCCGGCTTTGAAATCAGCACGGAATTTCCTGACTTCTTTAGTTTGCGGAAAAGAGCCAATAGTTGTGGTTGGAAGCAGTGGTAGATTAATGTAGTTTGCCTGAATTTCTCGACGCTCCTGGAATTTGTTGCGGCGCTTCATTAAGGATTCGTCAATTGCAGCAACCCTTTTTTTCACTGCCTCATCATGAATTTTCTTGGATGATTTGCGAGCTTGAAGAGCGGCCTTATTGGCTTCAAGTGCTGATTTAACTTCTGAGTCCTTGCCGTCTGCGGCTTTAGCAATAATAGCAATTTCAGATAGTTTTTGAGTGGCAAAGGCCATCCAAGATTTTAATTCAGGGTCAAGCTCTGTTTCTAAAGTTAGATCAACTGGAGTGTGAAGCAAAGAACAAGATGGAGCCACAATCACGCGGTTTGCGCCTAATTCATTCACTGCTTTTTTGGCTAGAGAAATTGAATTCTCAAGATCATTAATCCAGATATTTCGGCCATCAACTAGCCCCAAAGAGAGGCTTTGATCTGATCTTATTAATTTCAAAGCTTCGTCAAGTTGGTCTGCGCCGCGCACTAGGTCGATATGAACTGAATCAGTTTCTAACTCAAAAGCAAGTGCAGCATTATCGCCTAAGCTTTCGAAATATGTCGCCAAATGAAGTTTTATTGGGCCAGCAAATTTTCTGATTTGTGAATAGGCTTTTAAATAGGCTTGGATGCTATCAGAAGGAAGGTCAGTAACTAAAAATGGTTCATCAATTTGCACATCTTTAACGCCGATTTCTTGCAATTTTTTGAAAATTTCAGCGTAAACCCCAAGTAAATTATTAAGTAAATCAAGTTTATTGGAGCCATCGATTGTTTTGCCCAGAAGCAAGAAAGTTAAAGGGCCCACCAAAACAGGTCGTGTTTCGATACCTAATTTTTTAGCTTCCAAATATTCATTGAAAATTTTTTGGCAGGAAAGTTTGAATTGTTGGCCTTTTTTAAATTCAGGCACGATGTAATGGTAATTAGTATCGAACCATTTGGTCATTTCCATGGCGGTAACGTCAATGCCCTCACGTTGCGCGCCGCGGGCCATTGCGAAATAAAGATCAAGGTCAACTTCACCATCGGAAAATTTAAAGCGCTCTGGAACTGCGCCAAACATAGCGATAGCGCCTAGAATATGGTCATAAAAAGAGAAATCGTTAGAAGGAATAAAGTTGATTCCGGCTGCTTTTTGAGTTTGCCAGTTTTTTGCCTTTATTGCAGAAGCCTGTTCTTTTAATTCAGTAAGTGAAGAAGTTTTTTTCCAGTAGCTTTCGACAGCTTTTTTAAGCTCGCGATTAGCACCAATTCTTGGAAAGCCAAGATTTGCAGTTTGTAACATAATTTTAATTTTTGAGATTGTGCAAGGCTTTGCGGGCAGGATAATGGCGGGCTCGCCAAATTCTAAGAAACTTTCCTATAAAATAAAAATCCTAACCATGGAAGCGATTTTCATGGTTAGTTGGGATTTAAGCTTTTTAACTTTAAAACAAAATTGAGTTAAAAGCATTTAAATCTTTCTTGGAAACAGTGCCGTGCTCAATATGGTTTTTCACTTGAGCCTTGGCTTTTTTAAAAGGTTGAAGGGTTTTAGTTGGAGTGGTGCAATAAATGCCATCCATGATGATTGCATTCATAAATTGGATTATATTACTTGGTGTTAGATATTAAAACAAAGGGCTGCGAAAATATTTTTCAAGAAAATCAAAATCAAGATGCGATTTGGAAGCTTGATTTTGTGCGATTCCTTCTGCAATTTGCGCGGCTTTAAATTTGAACAAAAATATTATTTAATGACTATACATAATACTGATTTAGCCATTATTGGTGCTGGCCCCGCTGGATTGTTCTCTATTTTTGAGGCCGGAATGTTGAAAATGAAGGCCCATGTTATTGACACTCTGGAAGTTATTGGTGGCCAATGTTCGGCGCTATATCCAGAAAAGCCAATCTATGATATTCCGGCCCATCCGCAAATTTTAGCTAGTGAATTAATTGAGTTGTTAGAGGCACAAGCTGCACCCTTTAATCCAACTTATCATCTCAATCAATGTGTAGAAAAAATTTCGCAAGATTCTGCCGGAATTTTTACCGTTACTACCTCCAAAAATACGCAAATTAAATGTAGGGCAATTATCATTGCTGCTGGTTGTGGAGCTTTTGGCCCTAACCGCCCTCCGCTTGTTGGCATTGAAGAATTTGAAGGAAAATCAGTGTTTTATGCCGTTAGATCAAAAGCGGAATTTGCGGGAAAAAATGTGGTTATTGCCGGTGGTGGCGATTCTGCTGTGGATTGGGCTTTGGGCCTTTCGGAAATTGCTAAAAAAGTTTTTGTGGTCCATCGCCGAGATAAATTCAGATGTGCTCCTGAAAGTGCAGATAAAATGAAAAAATTGTCACAAGAGGGCAAAATTGAATTAGTGATTCCATTTCAACTTGATGGCCTTCGCGGCAGCAATGGTCAGCTTTCAGAGGTGTTGGTAAAAGATTTTAATGGCACCATAAAAGAATTACCTGCCGATTATTTATTGCCATTTTTTGGGCTAGCTATGGAACTTGGCCCTATTGCCAATTGGGGATTGAACCTGCATAAACACCATATTGAGGTTGATCCGGCAACTATGCAAACCTCACAAAAAGGTATTTATGCAATTGGCGATATTGCAACTTATAAGAACAAATTGAAATTGATCCTAACAGGCTTTGCTGAAGGCGCTGCAGCCTGCCACGATGCTTATAAAATAGTTTATCCTGATCAAGTTTTTCACTTTGAATATTCAACCAGTAAAGGCGTTACAACCTAGACTTTAAGCTAATAATAAGCACCAACTCATGTTCTCGAAGCTCGAATTTTTAATTGCCATGCGCTATCTTAAATCAAAGCGCAAAGAAGGCTTTATTTCTGTTATCGCGATTTTTTCTTTTGTAGGCATCATGATTGGTGTTGCGACATTAATTGTTGTGATGTCGGTGATGAATGGTTTTCGTTATGAATTGGTTAACCGCATTCTAGGTGTAAACGCACATATCAGCATATATAGCCAAGCCTCGCAGATTATTAATTACGAAAAAATTTTGGAGGAGATTAAAAAAATTCCTGGCGTGAAATATGCTAATCCATTGGTTGAAAGCCAAGCAATGTTTTCTACGGCAAGTAAGAATTTGGGCGGCATGGTGAAGGGAATTAAGATGGAAGATTTAAGAAATAAAAAACTAATTTCAGGAAATATTACTGCCGGAACTTTAGATAAAATTGCGGAAAAAAATGCGGTAATAGTTGGTTCAGTGATAGCGCGGGGTCTGAATTTAAAAATTGGTGATCCATTAAAAGTAATTTCTGCGGAAATCAGTGAAACCATAATTGGCAGCATTCCACGCATTAAAACTTATCAAGTGGTTGGGGTGTTTGATAGCGGCATGTATGAATATGATTCGACAACAATTTTTATGAATTTTGATATGGCGCAAACCCATTTTCGCTTTACAGATGCTGCCTCGGCGATTGAAATTTTTGTTGAAGATGCCACTAAAATTGATGAAATAAAATCACATCTTTACGACATTTTACTCAATTACCCAGAGCTTTATATATCGGACTGGCAGCAAGCAAATGCTGGCTTCATCGACGCTTTGAAAGTTGAAAGCACTGTAATGTTTTTAATCTTAACTCTGATAATTTTAGTAGCCGCTTTCAACATTATTTCGAGCATGATTATGTTGGTTAATGACAAAAACAAAAATATTGCGCTGCTACGGACTCTTGGCATGAGCAAGGGCGCGGTGATGAGAATCTTTTTAATTTGTGGTTCTTCAATTGGTATAGTAGGAACTTTTTTAGGCTTTGTAATTGGTGTAATTTTTTCGCTTAACATTAACAGAATTAAACTGTGGTTGGAATCAGTTTCTGACGCCACTTTGTTCAATCCGGCGATTTATTTTTTATCAAATTTGCCATCAAAGCTTTTTGTTTCCGATGTGGTTCTAATTGTAGGAATGGCGCTGGTTTTATCTTTTTTAGCAACAATTTATCCCGCTTATAAAGCTAGTAAAGCCAACCCTGCAGAGATATTGCGCTATGAATAGCTCTTTATTCTAAAGCTCACTGACATACCATTCTGAAGCTATAGTTAAGCCCAATTTTTTTAAGAATGTTTTTTTAGGATCATCAGGGGCACCGCAAACAATTAAAATTTGGGCGGCTCTTTTTTCTTTTGCTTGCTTTTTTGCTTCAATAACAAGGGCTCTGCCAATGGTTTCCCATTCAGATTCTTCTTTTATACAAAAATCATCAATTATCAGAGTTAAGCCAGCATCATAAACCTCAGGAGGGGTGATGATTTTGCCAATCAAAAAACTTTTTTTATCAGCAGAGGCCAAAGCAATTACTTCTTCGTTTTTCAGCAATTCTGCAAACCATTTTGCCTGGATCTCATCAGAATTTTTTGACATTTTCCAAAATTGTTTTTGATGCTTTTCATAATTGGCTCTTTTGTTGTGGCTGAGGGCGACCATCCAGGGAATATCTGCGTTTGTGCATTGTCTGATAGTTAACATGGCTTAGATTTTTATTTTTATGCAACCAGCGAAATGAGTGGTCTTTTGTGACTAAAGGCTAAAATCAGTGTCGGTAAGGTTAGTGATGTTTTACAGAAATAAGATTGGCAGGCCTTACATAGGCAACGGTTTATCAAAATTCTCTAAGTTAAAAATTTTTAACTAGGAATTGTTAGCAAATGTAAAACCATCAAAAAATATTGTGGCTGCTGAGGTAAAAACAAAATTTAAAACCAGAAGATAGTTTATTAATTAAAGCGTCAAAACTAACGAGCCAGTAGTAGATCGGCTTTCCAATGCCTTATGTGCCTTCACCACATCTTTGAAGGCATAAGTGGTGATTTTTGGTTGAACAATTCCTTTTTCAACTGCAGCAAAAACTTCATTGGCAGATAAAGTTAACTCAATGCGATTGGCCTTGTATAGCGCCATTGTTGGGCGCGTTAAGTAAAGCGAATTGGCGACTAAATAATTCAAATCAAGTTTTTCTGTGCTGCCGGAGGCTTCGCCAAAATTTACACACATTCCCATCGGCCATAAGCATTCCAGTGATTTTTCCAATGTATCTTTGCCCACTCCATCATAAACCAGCCCCACCCCTTCATTATTGGTGACTTTGGCTACTTCTTCAACCAGATTAAGGTTTTTGTAATTAATGACATGATCGCAGCCCATAGACTTAGCGATTGGAATTTTATCATTAGAGCCAACTGTGCCAATAACCTCTAGGCCCAGATATTTAGCCCATTGGCAAGTTATGTGGCCCACCCCACCAGCAGCGGCATGGATCAAAATTCTTTTAGCTCTCGTGGAAATAAAAACGCGATGTAACAAAGCATGGGCCATCAAGCCTTTATATAATATGCCGGCCACTTGTGTATCAGTTAAAGTTTTTGGCGGGATAACTAAATGATGCTGATTTACCGCTTTTTTTTCGGCGTAAGAACCAATGCCGCCAGTAGCGTAAGCAACTCTTTCTCCAACTTTAAAATCAGTAATAGCGGAACCAACTGATTCAATAATACCACAGGCTTCCATGCCAAGTATAGCAGGCATTTGCATGATTTTGTATTGGCCGCGTCTGAAGCAAATATCAAAAAAGTTTACGCCAATTGCTGTATGCCTTACAACCACTTCATCTTTTTTGGGGGTTGGGTCATCAACTTTTCCGATTTTCAAATTTGATGCGTCGCCAACTTTATTTAGAATAATAGCTTGCATTTTGTTTAAGTGTTTTGGAGTTTTATGCAAATTCAAAGCTTATCTTCACATTTATTCGCCATCTTTTCATAAACCATGTTTAGGAATGCCGAGCCTTCCAGAGCATGGCTGCATGATTTTTTTGCGCGTCCTACGATAACTTCAAATGAGATCTACTTTAAAAATCCTATGGCCTTTTTCTAAGGCTGTGAGGCTTTTAAAAGTTATTAAAATTTCTAAAGAACCGATGAGGAGTAAGTGTGAAGATAGATGTTAGTTTGCCTGCCAAACTTCACAAATCTATCTCAAATGCAACATCAAAATTTATTTGTTTTTGACATTGAAACGGTTCCCGATCTGCGCGCGGCTAAAAATTTACTGGATTTGCCAGAGGCCACAAATGAAGAGTTGCGGAAGGGCTTAGTTAAATATCATCTTGATCTCACTGATCAAAGAAATTCTTTTCTGCGCCAACCTTTTCACCAAGTTATTGCTATTAGTTTTTTACAGGCAGAAGTTACGCGCGATAATAATGGGCAAGAATCTTATCGAATTGTGGATGTTCGCTCGGGTGGCGATTTATCCGCTTCCGAGGCTGATTTAATTAGAGGTTTTTTTTCGCATCTTAAAAAAAATCCTTCACGTTTGATTAGTTTTAACGGCAAAAATTTTGACTTGCCGGTTTTAAAATATGCGGCGATGAAACATGAAGTTGAAGCGGCGTGGCTTCATAAATCTGGCGATAAATGGAATAACTATAATCAACGTTATTGCCTTGATTGGCATTGTGATTTAGCCGAAGCATTTTCCGATTTTGGCTCTTCGGCAAAAGTGAAAATGAATGAGCTTTGTGCCGCCTTTAATCTTCCAGGAAAAATTGGAGTTGATGGTTCAATGGTTATGGATTTTTTTGATCAAGGGCGCTTGCAAGAAATTAGGGATTATTGCGAAACGGATGTTTTAAACACTTATTTGCTTTATCTGATTTATCAGCATCACAATGGCTCAATCTCGCGCAATTCTTTTTCCAATTGTAAAAAAAATTTAGTCGATTTTTTGAAGGACAATTTTGAGAAAAAACCCCACTTCGCCAATTTTTTATCTGAATGGGAAAAGTGCCAGGAAAGAAGTGGCAAGGCTTGTTCGTAAGCCTTTTTATGATTTCATTGCCCACAATAAAATTGCCTTTTGGGCATGAAGACGATTTTCTGCTTCATCAAAAACAACGGATTTTTTTGAATCAATCACCTCGGCACTAACTTCAAAGCCGCGATAGGCGGGCAGGCAGTGCGTAAAAATTGCGGTTTTTTTAGCTAGTCCCATTAACTCAGAATTTACTTGATAAGGCATGAGGCTCTTAAGTTTTTGTTCTTTCAATTTGCCATCTTTTTCAGCCGCATCTCCCATCGAGAACCAGGTATCAGAAATCAATACATCTGCCTTCACAGCAGCTTTTTTTGCTTCAGAAAAATAAGAGACTTTAGCACCAGATTTAATGGCTTTTTCGATTTCATCAGCGCAAAAATTTAACTTTTTTGGTGTGGCAATTGCTAGTTCATAATCAAAGGCCTTGGCCGCGTGGATGTAAGAGTTAAGCACATTATTTTGATCACCAAACCAGGCTAATTTTTTACCGGCAATTTTTCCTAAATGTTCTTCGATAGTCAAAATACTGGCTATAATTTGACAAGGATGAGAAAAATCAGAAAGAGCATTGATCACGGGCACAGAAGAATTTTTCGCCAAATCAAGAATTGTTTGATGCAAATTGCAGCGAATCATAATTCCATCAACAAAACGCGATAAAACGCGAGCGGTATCCTCTGCGGTTTCGCCTTTGCCCATCTGCATGTCATTTTTATTCATAACAATTGCATGGCCGCCAAGCTGGTTGATTCCTACTTCAAATGACACGCGGGTGCGAGTGGAAGTTTTTTCAAAAATCATGGCCAAATTTTTTCCGAACAGTTTTTTATTTTGGCCTTTTTCTTTTTTTAATTTTTTGGCGAGCGACAAAATTGCCCGTAGTTCTTTTGTGGGAATTTTGTCTAAATCGATAAAATGTTTGACCATTTTATTAGTTTTAAAATTGCAAAATTAAGAAGGCGCGCGAACCTAGGCGCCAAACCACAGTTGTCAAGATTTGCAAACAGATTTTAAAACAATGAAAAAAATTTTTATCGCTGCTGGGGGAACTGGTGGGCACATAATACCAGCACGGTGTTTGGCGCTTTATCTCGCCTCACAGAACCAACAAGTAACGTTTTTTGGCGATGAAAAAATTGCCAGTTACGTCAAAAAAAATGATGGCTTCCAAAGTATCATCATAAGTTCTTCCAAGCTTGTAAAGAAGCCGCTTCCCTTAATTAAAGCCTCTTACCAAATTGCAATTGGTATTTTGCAATCGCTGAAGTTTTTAGTGCGAATTAAGCCGGATTATCTTGTTGCTTTTGGGGGCTACGCAACCTTTCCTATATTGGCCGCAGCCGTTATCACTAAAACCAAAATAATTCTGCACGAACAAAATTCTCATTTAGGAAAAGTTAATAGAATCTTTGCTAAATATGCAGAAAAAATTGCTTTGTCATTTGCTGAGACGTCCGGAATTCCTAAGGAGCACATCACTAAAACAGTTTTTGTTGGCAACCCAATTCGGGAAGAAATTATTGAGCTAAATAAAATTCCTTACAGCCTGCCAAACTATGAAGAGCAAGAGCCTAAACCAGATAATAAAATGGGATATAATGTGCTTTTAGCTTCAGATTTTTACCAAAAGCCAGAACCAAAAAAACAGAATTTTTTTAAAATATTAGTAATCGGCGGATCAGGTGGGGCAAGGATTTTTAGCGAAATTTTGCCGAGAGCTTTTTTTAATTTAAGTGAAAATATTAAAGACCATATTCACATCACGCAGCAATGTCGTAAAGAGCTGGTCAATGAAACTTTTGCGCAATATAAAAGTTTTAACCTTAACATCACTATTGATTCATTTTTTGAAAATATGGCAGAGCTAATAAAGGATTCACATCTTGTTATTGCTCGCTCTGGCGCGTCTTCGATTTTTGAATTTTGTGCAGCAAAAAGGCCGATGATTTTAATTCCTTTCGCTGCTGCGGCTGATGATCATCAAGAAAAAAATGCTCGCTATCTTGAAAAACATGGTGCCGCCTTGGTTATTAGCGAAAAAGAATTCACTCTAAATAAAATTAACGAAGTGTTGAAAAATCTGATTGATAGTGAAGCAACCCTAAAGAAAATGTCGCAAAATGCCGCTGATTTAGCGGTTCTTGACGCAACACAAAACCTGGCTCAATTGCTGCAATGAGTGAAGAAAAAGTTAACAATACAGAAAATCCTTTAGACATTTCGCCTGAACTTTTTTTAGGCGAAATGCTTAAAAAACGTCGAGAGCAATTGAATATGGAAGTAGGGGCAGTGAGCTCTTATTTACGACTAAAAAACCGTGATGTTGAAGCAATTGAAAATGGTGATTTTGCTAGTGTTACTAAGCATCTATATATACCAGGCCTAATTCGCTCTTATGCCAAATTTTTAAAAGTTAATAGCAGTGTTGTTGAAGAAAAAATTAAACTTTTGCCGCTGAAATCAAATGTTGAAAACAAAAAGTATCAATTGATTAACCTGAGTGGGGAAAATAATTTAAGCCCAAATAAAGACAGTTTTTTTAATTTTTTGCTGATATCGATTTTATTATTTCTGATTTTATTGTCGCTTTATAATTCATATGAAAGCAGAGGCGACCTGATTACAAATCAGGACTTGGTGGAAGAATTGAAGCGCGTGGACCTTTAATGTCAGAAATTATCGAGAATTTTCCTATACTAAAAATTTTTCAATCTAAAATTACGCGGGCTGTTGTTGCTGTTCTTTTTATAATTATTTCACTGCTTTTTCTGCTGCCTTTTTTCTTTAGCGACTCTTCTTTAAAATTTAATATTGCTCAAAAAATAAGCCAGATTTCCGGCGCAAATTGCGTTATAAAAGGAGACGTTTCGATAGCGATACTGCCGGTTCCCTCTATTATCGTAAAAGATGTTTTTTTGCAGAATTATCGCCAAAAAATCTATCACGATTCTGGCGTAACTTTCTCGGATAAAGTTTACAATATTTATGTAAATTCGATGCAAATTGAGCTGCCGATTTTTAAATCTAGTAGCGGTCCTTCGATCGAAAAAGTAATTTTAACCGATGCTGCAGTAGAAAGTTATTATTCAACCAGCTTGCCAATCACGCGTCAAAATAAATTTAACAATGCTGCCGAACGTTTGAAAGACAGGCCTGAAACCAATTCAAACAAAATTGATTCTAAATTTATTTCAAAGCTATTTTCAATTTCTGCTTTAAGTGCTGTTGATTTTACATTTGCAAATTTTCCTGATCTTGAAGTCGAAAATGGTGAAGCAGCTTTTTATGATAATTTAGCGCGCAAAAAAGAAATCAAAGCGATCAATGCAGAGTTAGAAATTACCCAGAAAAAAATTCATTCTACTGGGAGTTTTAGCAGCGAAAACATTAATAATTCCTTTCGTTTTCTGGCCAAGTTTAACTCTAAATCAAAAAAGCCAGATTCACTTTTCGAAGTAAATTCTCCAATTCTAAATTTACGAATTTCCGGAAATTTTCCGGCAGAAAATAATGGAATTCTAACTAGTGACTTTAATGGGAAAATTGAAGCTGATATAATGGATCTAAAATCATTTTATAAGAGTTATATCAGCAATAGCAGCTTTTTTTCTGAAAAGCTGAAATACAACAACAAGCCAATAAAAATAAGTGCTGATATAATCAATAAAACGAAGGATTTATTAGTTCAAAATATTGTCATTAATTCAAATTTAATTAACGGCAAAGGTGAGATTGGGCTAAGTTTTGTTAATAATAGACCAATTATAGATGTTGATTTAGACCTTGATGACCTTGATTTTGACAGTATGTGGTCACATGAAGCAGTAATGCTGGCAGATGATTCTGATAAACGAAATTTAGCAGCAAATTACGTTGATGAAACATCGGAAATTTTTTCTTCAGATGCGGAAAAAAAGGCACACAATAATCCCATTATATTAGGGCAGATAAAGGAAGAAAAAAGTCGTCTCTTACCTCCTCAAAATCAAATTGAGGGCCTACAAAAAAGAAGCTCAGATAATTTTGACCTAACAAAAAAAATAAAAGATTTTGACCTTGGTGCAGAAATAAGGATCAGCACCGTTAAATATCTTAATGGCGAGCTCAGAGAACTTAATACTTATCTAACCATCTCCAGAAATGGTGAAATTCTCATCTTTCCGATGATTTTTAAAATACCGGGAGAAGGGCTATTTAGGGTTAATGGTGTTTTCGATAATAGCACTTTGTTGCCAAAGTTTATTGGTAAGTTAGATGCAACTGGAAAAAGTCTGAAAGAGGTTTTCAAGTGGTTAAAAATTGAATTACAAAATTTGAAATTTGACAGCTTGAAGGACTACAGTATTTACTCTGACATAATGCTTTTACCAAATAGTCTTGTTCTAAATAATTCTTATCTCAATTTAAATGGTGGCCAAAGTGAATTTTTAGGCGAGTTAAAACTTGATGAAAGTGATAAAACTCCTAGGCTTACAAGTCGTTTTCAGGCCAATATTTTTAATATAGATGATTATTTTCTCATCTCTCAACAAAACACTTACCTTGCACCTGGGTTATTGCTGAAAAAATTATTATGGCTAAATGAAATTTCTTCTAACAATGATTTAGATTTTCGCTTCGAAAAGCTGATTTATAAAGGTGAAGAATTTTCTGACCAAAAAGTAAAATTAAGGTTTGGGCGCGGCTATCTGGAAATTGCTGACTTAAATCTAAAATCGGACGAAACCAATCTTAAAGCTAATCTGGCTCTTGATATCAGCGATAGAAATCCAAAATTTGAACTTGATATTTCCGCAGATAATTTCCACTACAAAACCCCTCAAAGAACGTCTGCGCCCCAACAAAGGGGAGGCTTAGAGGCTCCTTCACCAATTAAAAAATACAATTTCTTCGATCAATTTTTTGCTCTACCTTCATTTGAGGGTTTCGCTGGAAAAATGAATTTTAATTTTGTTAATTTGGAATTGGATAATCTAAAAACGCGCAACTTTAGCTTATCCGGAAATTTAAAGAATGGGACTTTGGAAAATTCCAAACTGGTTTGTGATTTATACGGTGGAAGGCTTTCCTACAAAGGCTTAATCAGTTTAAAGATTAATAAAATAATTAACGGCAATCTCACTTTTACCAATGTTCTTTTGCAGCCAGCTTTTTCAAATACTATGGGGATAAAAAATATTGACGGTGTTGCAAATATTTCCGCCAGCATCACTGCTTCGGCCAGTAAAAAAGAGGAATTTATTTCCAATTTAAATAGTGAAATAAAATTTAATACCAACTCACCAAGCATTTATGGCTACGGCCTTAGCGATTTGGTAAGAAAAATGTTTGACCCACAAAATAATTACCAGGAGCTCCACCGACCAGAAAATATTTTAATTAACTCGCAAAGCAAAACCGTGTTTAAACAAGCTGAAGGGAGCTTGCAAATTAGAGATGGTAAGGAAGGAAGATTGCGCATGAATGTCACGGCGCCGGGTATTAGTGGAATTTTGTCAGGCACAGTTTCTGTGCAAAACAAAACTGCCGATCTTTTATTCAACGTTATTTTCATAACCGGAACACGTCAGAAACAAGTTCCTATAAATATTGCCACCAGCATAAAAGGTAAATTTGATGCCCTATCACAAAGCACCAATCTTGATCAAGTAAGACAATATCTCGGTTTAGAAATTTTACAAAAACCTGAAACTCAGGATATTACTTCTGACCTTGAAAAAATTAATTTAAGCCCACAATCTAGCCAGTTAGATCGCAAATTAAACGAATCCAGACCTCAATGAATAAGCGTTTTACAGTAGAAAATATTTTACAAAGAAAAGGTCAGGAAAAAATTCTGTGCCTTACAGCTTACACCTTTCCATTGGCTAAAATTCTTGATGAATTTTGTGAAGTGATTTTGGTTGGTGATTCTCTTGGCATGGCCATTTACGGCTTTCCAGACACTGTCGATGTAACCTTGGATATGATGATAAATCACGGCAAGGCAGTTATGAAAGCGGTGAAAAAATCTTTTGTGGTGGTGGATTTACCTTTTGGTACTTACGAAGAATCTCCTGCTCAGGCATTAGAATCGGCAAAAAAATTAGTCTCTGCAACAGGCTGCGACGCCATAAAAATCGAAGTCTCGCGTGATTTAGTTCCAACTGTAAAATTTTTGGTGGAAAATAAAATTAATGTCATGGGCCATGTGGGTCTTTTGCCCCAAAGTGTTAGAAAAATTGGGGGCTACAAATATCAAGGGCGTGATGAAAATTCAGCGCAGGAAATTTTAGAAACAGCAAAATTAATCGAAAAAGCCGGTGCTTTTTCTTTAGTGATCGAAGCAGTGCCAGAAAAATTGGCTAGAGAAATTTCTGCTGCTATAAAAATTCCAACAATTGGTATCGGCGCTTCAGCTGACTGTGACGGGCAAGTGCTCGTGACTGATGATTTGCTTGGCTTGAATCAAGAATTTAAGCCGCGATTTGTGAAATATTATGCTAATTTAGCCGAAGAAATTTCTGCCGCTGTACGGAAATTTTCTGCTGATGTGAAAGCAAAAAAATTTCCTGCTAAAGAAAATTTGCTTTAATAAATATTTTGAGAGCCCTTTGTAATCCTAGTCCCACAAAGCTTTCTGATTGACTTAATAATTTCCCTTTATAACTTGCCTAGGCAAATTTTGCTGATGATTTTCTTAAGTTGAAAACAGGCTCTAAGAAGCTCTCCATCACCATTACACTCCAAAAAAATTTCTCAAAATTTCATACAATGACAGACTTTAGAAACGTTGCCATTATTGCTCACGTTGACCATGGCAAAACTACATTAATCGATGCCATGTTGCATCAAAGCGGCACATTCCGTGCTAATCAACAAGTTGAGGCCAGGGTAATGGATAGCAATGCGCTGGAAAAGGAGCGCGGCATTACTATCCTTGCGAAATGCACTTCCCTGATTTGGAAGGATCACAAGGTCAATGTAATTGACACGCCAGGCCACGCTGATTTTGGTGGTGAAGTTGAACGTGTTCTATGTATGGCTGACAGTGCTTTGCTTTTGGTTGATTCGGCAGAAGGTGTAATGCCGCAAACCAAATTTGTGCTTTCCAAGGCTTTGGCTCTTGGCCTACGCCCTATTGTTATCATTAATAAAATTGATCGCCAAGATGCACGCCCTGATGATGTTCTTAATGAAATTTTTGATTTGTTCGTTTCTTTAAATGCCAATGAACAGCAACTTGATTTCCCTGTGCTTTATGCAGTAGGGCGTGATGGTTGGTGTGTGCGGGATATGGAAAAAGATGAGCGTAAAGATTTATCCCCGCTTTTTGACCTAATCGTGGAACATGTTGAGCCGCCAAAATTCGATGTTAATGGGCCTTTTAAGATGTTGGCAACTTTGCTTGATCGCAGCCCTTATTTCGGCCGTATGCTAACTGGCCGTATTTATTCCGGCAAAGCTAAAAACTTGATGAGCTTTAAAGCAATTAATCTTAAAGGCGAAGTTGTTGAGCAAGGCCGTCTAACTAAGCTGCACGTGTTCCGTGGGGTTGAAAAAATTCCGGTTGAAGAAGCAGAAGCTGGCGACATCGTTTCTATTGCTGGCTTAGAAAAAGCTTCAGTGTCTGATACACTTTGTGATTTGTCGGTGGCTGAACCAATAAAATCAACGCCGATTGACCCGCCAACTATGGCAATCACCGTGAGCGTGAATGATTCACCATTAGCTGGAACTGAAGGAAGCAAAGTAACTTCTCGCATGATTCGTGATCGCTTATTTGCTGAGGCCGAAACTAATGTGGCCATTAAAGTGAAAGAATCTGATGCAAAAGATTCTTTTGAAGTTGGCGGCCGTGGTGAGTTGCAGCTTGGTGTATTAATTGAAAATATGCGCCGCGAAGGCTTCGAGCTCTCAGTTTCAAGGCCGCGCGTACTTTTCAAAAAAGATGCTAATGGAGAAATTCTAGAGCCGGTGGAAGAAGTGGTTATTGATGTTGATGATGCTTTTAGTGGGGTGGTTGTTGAAAAACTTTCTTCGCGCAAAGGTGAAATGATTGAAATGAAACCATCTTCAGGCGGCAAAACACGTATCGTTTTTTATGTGCCTTCGCGCGGCTTAATTGGCTATCAAAGCGAATTCTTAACTGATACTAAAGGCTCGGGTGTTTTGAACAGAATTTTCCATGCTTATGTTTCTTATAAAGGGGAAATAGCTTTCAAGAAAAATGGTGCTTTGATTGCCACCGATCCAGGTGAGGCTGTGGCCTATGCTTTGTGGAATTTGCAAGAACGTGGTGTGTTATTCATCAAGCCACAACAAAAAGTTTATGCCGGCATGGTGGTTGGCGAAAATGCTAAACAAGGTGATTTGGAAGTGAATGTTTTGAAAGGAAAGCAACTTACTAACATTCGCGCTTCTGGCACTGATGAAGCAATCCGCCTTACTCCGCCAAGAGAATTAACTTTGGAAGAAATGATCACTTATGTTGGCGATGATGAGCTGGTTGAAGTTACGCCAAAATCATTACGCTTGCGTAAAAAGTTTTTGGACTCGAATGACCGCAAAAGGCTTGGTAGAAGCAAAGAAGCGCGCTTTGATTTTGTTCAGGAGTAAAAAATTTGCGTCCCTCGAAAAGAAACGCCGATCAGATTCGGCAAGTAACCATCGAAGCTAATGTGAACGCCTATGCCGAGGGCTCTTGTTTAATAAAATTCGGCAATACTCACGTAATTTGCACTGCTTCGATTGAAGAAAAAGTTCCGCCGTTCTTACGCAATAAAGGTTTAGGATGGGTTACTGCCGAATATAATATGCTCGCGCGCTCAACCCATAATCGCCTAACGCGTGATTCTTTAAAACCAAATGGCCGCAATATAGAAATCCAACGTTTAATTGGCCGTTCTTTGCGTTCTGTGGTTGATATGAAAAAATTGGGGGAGCGCCAAATTATTGTTGATTGTGATGTAATACAGGCTGATGGCGGAACGCGCTGTGCCTCTATTACTGGGGGATATGTTGCTTTATCTTTAGCATTGCAAAAAATTCTTTCCCAAAAATTAATCCGCGAAAACCCTTTAATATCCCAGGTTTGCGCCATTTCTTGTGGAATATTTGCCGGAGAAGTGATTGCTGATTTAGATTATTTAGAAGATAGCCAATGTGAAGTTGATGCTAATTTTGTAGTCAATAAAAATTTTGATTTAATTGAAATTCAAGGCACGGCCGAGCAAGGCGCAATGAGCTTTGAACAAATTTCCAAGATGTATAATTTATCAAAAAAAGCTGCAGAAGAAATTTTTGAAATACAAAGAAAAGCAATTGAAAATCGCTGATATATTTTACTACATGAAGTAACCTGTAGCCGCCAAAACAATGCATCTCCTAGTAAGTGGCACTCGCACAGCTTTGTAATTACGGCCCATAATTAAAGTCCAATTCACAAAATTTGATCGTGAAAGAAATTAAAAATCTTACTCACTTAACTAAAGTTGAACTTGAAGAAGAGCTTATAAAGCTAGGCCAGAAGCCTTTTCGCGCTAAGCAAATCTGGAATTGGATTTATGCCCGTGGCGTAAAATCTTTTGATGAAATGAGTAACATTTCAAAAGAAGTGCGGGAAATTCTGGCGCAAAATTTTTCCTTAGCGCGCCCAGAAATTTCAAAAGATTTGATCTCATTTGATGGCACCAGAAAATGGCTGATAAAATTTTCTGATGGGCGCGAAGTTGAAGCAGTTTTTATTCCTGAGGAAACTAGAGGAACATTATGTATATCATCGCAAGTTGGCTGCACATTATCATGCAAATTTTGCCACACCGGAACGCAGACTTTAGTTAGGAATTTGGAATTTCACGAAATTGTGGCGCAAATTTTAATTGCCAAAGATTTGTTGAATGATTGGAACAAAAATAGTCGAAAGCTCACTAATATAGTATTTATGGGCATGGGCGAGCCTTTCTTTAATTATAAAAATGTGGCGAAAGCAGTAAAAACTTTGAACGATATTGATGGTTTGGATATATCCGCACGAAAAATCACTATATCCACTTCTGGCTTGGTTCCAGAAATTTTACGCAGCGCCACAGAACTAAAAACTAATTTAGCAATATCGCTTCATGCCACTAACGACGCACTTCGAACCGATATTATGGCTATCAATAAAAAATATCCGCTGAAAGATTTACTCGCCGCCTGCAAAAGCTATAATCAGCAAAATCCTAACCAAAAAATCACTTTTGAATATGTGATGCTAAAGGAGGTGAATGATCAGGAAATGCATGCTCGTGAGTTAATAAATTTGATCAAAAAATTTAATTTAAACGTCAAAATAAATTTAATTCCTTTCAACCCTTGGAGCGGCTGTGGTTATGATCGCTCCTCTCTTCCGCAAATTGAGAAATTTCAAAAAATTCTGAAAAATGCTGGGCTAATTTCGCCAATTAGAAAAACCCGCGGCGATGATGTATTAGCAGCTTGCGGCCAATTGAAATCTGCTTCAGAAAGGGCAAGAAGAGCGTCGGCAATGGGGCGTAACCCAAGCTCTGAACAAAATTCCTAAGAAAAAAAATCTCCTACTTTTTTAAAGAAGCTTTCTGACTTTGGATTATTAGCTTTGTTATTCATTAAACTGTCCAGCTTTTGCAATAATTCACGCTCTTCGCCGGAAAGTTTAACCGGAGTTTCGATATTTATTTTGACATACATATCACCTCTTCTGCCGCCCGTATTCATTACGCTCATGCCTTTTGATTTTAAGCGGAATTGATCGTTATTTTGTGAGCCTTCAGGGATTTGTAATTTGGCTTTTGTGCCATCAATTGTTGGAATTTCAATAGAACCGCCAAGTGCTGCAGTAGTGAATTTAATTGGCATTTCAAAATAAAGATCATCACCTTTGCGCGTGAAGAATTCGTGTCTGCGAATAGAAACAAAAACGTAAAGATCGCCCGCTGGCCCGCCGCGTGCTCCGGCTTCTCCTTCTCCACTTAGGCGGATACGGTTACCATCTTCAATTCCAGCGGGAATTTTTACCGAAAGAGTTTTTTCTTTATTTACGCGCCCTTCGCCGCCGCAACTTTTGCACGGATTTTTTATGACTTGGCCAGTACCGCCGCAACTGGTACAAGTGCGCTCTACTATGAAAAATCCTTGTTGGGCGCGAATTTTTCCGCTGCCTTTGCAAGTTGAACAATTGCTTGGTTTTTCATTACCTTGTGCGCCACTTCCGCGACAAGTTTCGCAAGTAGAAGGGATAGTGAAGGTGATTTTTTCAGTAGTGCCTTTAAAAGCTTCTTCGAGAGAAATTTCTAAATTATAGCGAATGTCCGAGCCTCGTATTGCCGAGCTTCTTTTCTTGGTTTGACGCCCTCCACCAAGATCACCAAAAATATCAGAAAAATTGCTAAAAATATCATTGAAATCAAAGCCTTCAAAGCCTTGGCCATATGCCCCGCCAGCGCCGCCAGCACCTGCGCCAAAAGCTTGATGGCCAAATTGATCATAGGCCGCCTTTTTTTGTTCATCTTTTAGAACTTCATAGGCTTCAGTGGCCTCTTTAAATTTGGTTTCTGCTTCTTTATTGCCTGGATTGCGGTCAGGATGGTATTGCATCGCTAGTTTGCGATAGGCTTTTTTAATTTCATCGCCGGAAGCGTTTCTAGCAACGCCAAGTACTTCGTAATAATCTCGTTTTTCGCTCATGATTTAAAACTAAAAAGTAAAAGATTTTGAGAAATAAGTAGTCTCTAAAGACTGATTTACAAGGTGAGAAAATCTAGTTTGCTTTTAACCAGCTCGTAAATTTTTCGAATGCTATGGCGCGATGGGAAATTCTATCTTTAAGTTGCGGATCAATTTCGCCAAAGGTTTTATCCATACCATTTTTTATAAAGATTGGGTCATAGCCAAAGCCCTTACTACCACGGGCTGGAAAGGTTAAGTGCCCATCAATTCTGCCTTCGAAGGAAATGGCAAAATTTATTTGCGGATTAAAAAGTGACAAATTGCAAATAAAATAAGCGTGCGGTTTGTCAGCGGCCTCAACACCAATTTTTTTTAACTCGGAAAAAATTTTTTCGAAAGCTTTGGGAAAATTTTTTTTGCCGGTTTGTTCATCAATTGCAAAGCGGGCGGAAGTAACTCCAGGGGCGCCTCCTAAGGCCTCTATGCATAATCCAGAATCATCAGCAAGGGCCGTAAGACCAGTTTTGTGAGCGTAATATTTTGCTTTTAAAAGAGAATTTGCTGCAAAAGTTTTTTCAGTTTCTTCTGGCTCAGGAAGGTTGAAATCAAAGGCTGAAACCGGCTCGATGTTAATTTGCTTAAGAAGGGAAGAGATTTCGTGGAGCTTACCTTTGTTGTTAGTGGCAATTAGAATTTGGCGCGGAATCATATTTTGGCCAAAAAAAAGCCGACAGTTTTAGTTTTATACTGTCGGCTGAAAGTTATGCAGCAGTTTCCTCAGCCTTTGCAGCGTCGGCGGCTTCTTTTTCTTTAGCTAATTTTTCCAAAGCTCTTTTCTTCAGGCTGGTGCCTTTAGTTTTTGGTTTAAAATTTGGCTTATATTTTTCAGCACCTTTAACGCCAAGGGCGATCAAGAATTTTGCAATCTTTTCTGTTGGTCGCGCGCCCACTGAAAGCCAATATTCAGTGCGTTCTTTATCCACTGTGACACGGTTTTCTTTATCATCTGCAAGCAAAGGATTGTAGGTTCCGATCTTTTCAAGAAACTTAGAGTCTCTAGGAGAAGTGCTATTAGTAACGAGAATGCGATAAAACGGGACCTTTTTTCTTCCGCCCCGAGAAAGACGAATTTTTAGCATGTTTTTGATTTGATTTGCTTAAGTAAGCGACGGTAGAGGAGGCGAGCAAACTACTTGCCCGAAGTTTTTTTGCAACTGCTTTATTTTTTATAATTTAGCCAAAAAACCAGCCGGTTATAATGTAATTTAAAAGCAGAATAACGATTGAGGCAGATACAACAGCATTAGTTGTGGCAATTCCCACCCCTTCAGCACCGCGATTGGAATTATAGCCGAAATAACAGCCCATTATCGCAATTACAAAGCCAAAGAACGCTGATTTGGTAAGGCCGGAGATAACATCAATTTTTTCCAAAAATTGAAAAGTATTGCTTATATAAGGGCCCGGTGAAAAGCCTAAGGAATGGACGCTGACCAAATAACCACCAAGCACGCCGATCACGTCTGCAACCAGAACTAAAAAAGGCAGCATTAAAACGCCCGCAATTATTCTTGGTGCAACCAGATATTTAAAAGGGTTGGTAGAAAGAGTTCGCAAAGCATCAATTTGTTCTGTAACTTTCATGGTGCCAATTTCAGCTGCCATTGAAGCACCAACGCGGCCTGCCACCATCAATCCAGCCAAGACAGGCCCTAATTCGCGCGTGATGGATAAAACTACCACTGTGGCAATAGTGCTTTCAGCATTGAAACGTGAAAATCCGGAATAGCTTTGTAATGCCAAAACTGCACCAGAAAAAATAGCGGTTAAGCCAACAACGGGAAGAGAAAAATAGCCGATCTGTAAAAACTGGCGTAAAATTATTCGTGGATAAAAAGGCGGAGTGAAACAATAAATAACCGAAGTTAAAGTGAATAAAGCAATTTCTCCAAGTTTTGCTATATTAAGCAAAGTGAAGTGTCCGATCTTTTCTAAAAGCGTGAAAAAGCGTGAAAAAATTTCGCGGTGCATTTTACTTAATTTGATTGAATTTTTAAGATTTAGAAAACCTGAGGAGTGGTCAGATCATATCACAAGACACTTTTCGTCGAAAAACAAGAAATTAATTAATGAGAAAATCCTCTCTTTTTATACTTTGCATAGCCCTGACTTTTCTAGCGTTCCCAGCCTTTTCCGCGGAAATTTGGGAATATGAAGTGCGCGCAAGTAAATTAGAAAATTCGCGCAATGAACTTTCGCTAAAAAGTGGTAATAGTGCTTATTCATTTGATCAAAAAGAAATTGAAAATTTGCCTCAAGGCCAGGCCACTTCAATAAATCAGGTGCTTTTGCGCGGGCCTGGTGTTACTCAAGATTCTTATGGACAGCTGCATATACGTAGCGATCACAGTAATTTACAATATCGTATAAATGACGTGATTATTCCTGAAGGTGTTGCTGGCTTTGGTCAAACATTTGATGCCCATTTTGCAGATAGCATTAATTTGCTTACAGGCGTTTTGCCGGCGCAATATGGCTATCGCACGGCTGGGGTGGTGGATATTAAAACCAAACAAGGGCGTTTTGCTTCAGGCGGATATTCTGAAATTCTTGGAGGCAGTAACCAAACAATCGGCGCCAACCAGCAATTAAGCGGCTCAGCAGAAAAGTTAAATTATTTTATTAGTGCTTCTTATTTACAAAATAATCGTGGTTTAGAACCGCCAACTGCTGCCAAGAAGGCACTACATGATGAAACTAAGCAAAACAAATTATTCGGTTATTTTTCTTATTTGATAGATGTCAAAACCAAGCTCAGCCTGATTCTAGCCACTGCTCAAAATCATTTCCAAATTCCTAATAATCCCAACCAAACTCCTGAATATAATTTAACTGGTGTCGATAATTTTTCTTCTTCAGAAATTAATGAGAAACAGCGCGAATCAAATCAATATGCCATATTGTCCCTGCAAGGTGTAAGCGATACGGAAATTGATTACCAATTTTCTGCTTTTACCCGTCTAAGTACTCTTGATTTTAGAGCAGATAATATTGGCGATTTAATTTTTAATGGCGTGGCCTCAGATATCGATAAAAGCAGTTGGGTTAATGGTTTACAGGGTGATCTAAGTAAAAAAATAAATGATAAAAACACGGTGCGTTTTGGCGTTTATTTCACTGATAGTGCCGTAACTAATCAACAAAACAGCCAAGTATTTTCTACCTCAGGCGGCACACAGACAAGCTCTGAGCCGTTCACTATTTCTGATGGAAATTCCAAACATATAAAATTTTACAGCCTTTATTTACAGGATGAGTGGAAAGCGATTGAAAAATTAACGCTTAATTTTGGTGCACGTTTTGATGCCTTACAGGGTAATATCGATGAGCATCAGATCAGTCCGCGCTTTGGCGCTGTTTATGCGTTGGATAAAAAAACAAAATTACATGCCGGTTTTGCCCGTTATTTTACGCCTCCGAAAGCAGAGTTAATTTTAAGCGGCGATATAAAAAAATTTGAAAACACCACTAATGAGCCAGAGAATTTTATTAATGATAAAGTAAGGGCAGAGCGCAGTAACTATTATGATGCTGGCCTTTCGCACAAATTGACGCCTTATACTACAATCAATCTGGACGGTTATTACAAAGATGTGAAAAACCTTCTTGATGAGGGCCAATTTGGCAACGCCTTAATTTTTAAACCTTTCAACTATCGCGAAGCTAAAATTTACGGAGTGGAATTTAGTGCGGATTACAAAAAAGATAATTTATCGGCCTTCTTCAACCTTGCTTTGCAAAGAGCTAAGGCCCGAAATATAATTTCCAGCCAATATTTATTCGAACAAGATGAACTTGATTTTATTGCCAAAAATTACGTTAATCCTGATCACGCCCAGAAAATTAGCGCCTCGGCGGGTGCGGCCTATAAAATTAATCATACAAAATTTGGTGGTGATGTAATTTTTGGCAGCGGCTTAAGACGAGGATTTGCCAATACCGAGAGCCTGCCATCTTATGCTTATTTTAATATTTTTGCTGTGCAAAAAATTGAAAAATTTGATGTGAGATTTTCGGTAAATAATTTGTTTGATAAAGTTTACAAGTTGCGCGATGGCTCTGGCATTGGGGTTGGAGCCCCACAATATGGTTTACGCCGTAGTTTTTATTTAATCATAAGCCGCGCATTCTGAACCAGTTTTGTAATTACGAATATGTCTTTTTTTATAGAAACTTTAAACGTTGCTAAAGCAGGCGGCGTAATGATTTATCCTCTTTCCTTGCTATGCATTCTAGCGATTGCCTTAATCTGCGATAAAATTTTCCTCTACAAAAAATTCGTAAAATTACCAAAAGACTTATTCAATGTTATTGAAACTTATAACTTTAATTGGAGCGCTCTACAATCAGAGTTGTCAAGGCTTGGGAGCAAAAATATTTATCACGAATTTTTTTATGTAATCGTCAAAAATAAAGACAAACCATTATGGTGGTTGGAATCGCGTGCTGGTGATGAAGCAAAAATTGTTGAAAAGAAATTAGCGCAAGGTCTATGGATTTTAGAAACAATAGTAACTGCTGCGCCGCTATTAGGGCTGCTTGGCACTATTGTTGGTATGATGTCGTCATTTAAAATTATCGGTGAAAATGGAGTGGTTAATCCGCATGGTGTCACAGGTGGGGTGGCGGAAAGCCTGATTGCAACTGGTTTTGGCTTATTCATCGCCATTTTTTCTTTATTTGCCTTTAATTATTTTTCGCGCCGACAAGATCAAGTTCTTGATGAGCTAGAACGGCTTGGCAGTGGGGTTATTGACCATATAAAACTTGATAAAAAAGCTTCATGAAAATCAAACGTTTGCGTAAATCAAAAAAGGGTCGCATCGAAATTATTCCAATGATTGATGTGATGTTTTTTTTGTTGGCAACTTTCATGTTGGCATCGCTTTCGATGCAGAATTTTAGCGGTATCGCAGTGAATTTAACTAAAGGCAGCGCTGATAAAATTTCTGATGAAAATCAAATTACACTTAGCATTACTCACGATAATAGTGTTTTTTTCAATAAAGAACCAATCGCGATAGAAGCAATAGCAGCAAGGCTTCGTAGTGTTGAGGGGGATAAGAAGGATATTATAATTGCTGCGGATAAAAATTCTTTACAAGGTGTAGTAATGCAAGTGATGCTAAGCGCGCGCGAAGGCGGGGCGCAGCATTTTTCAATCATCAGCCAAAATAAATAATGCATTATCCTTTCACGAGTTTTGCGCTTTCTTTGCTCATTTATTTACTGCTGATTTTTACTTTTGGGGTATGGGTGATGAAAGCAAATTCAATGCCACCAATTTCTTTGGAGCTAGATGCCTCAAGCATTGGTGAGGTTGAACAGCATAAAAAATCTGTTCAACAAAAAAGTGAGTTTAAAAAAAACCTTGGTCAAAAACCTGAGGCTAAAAGATTGCGTGAAGAAAAAATAGAGCCGCGCAAGAGCAATGCTGGCAAGGAATCAGAACTTGGAGAGAAAAAAATTATCTCTCAAAAAATTGCCCCAATTTATCAACCTTTGCCACAAATTCCTGATGAATTGCGGGAAGAAGCTTTTATGAGCCAGGTCACCGCCCGCTTTTATATAAGATCTGAAGGAACGGTTGAAAAAGTTGAATTGATCAAGCCGAGTAATAATCCGAAGTTAAATCAATTATTGTTGAAAAGCTTGCAGAAATGGCGTTTTCACTCTAGCTCTCAGAGCTGGACGCAGGATATTCAAGTAACTTTCCAAGTGCAGTAAATGAAAAGAATAATTTTTTCGATTTTGTTTTTATTCGCTTTTAATGCTAAAGCTGAAGTGACAATTTTTGCTTGTGAGCCGGAATGGGCAAATTTGGCGCAGAGGATAGTGCAAGATAAAGCGCGCGTAAAAGTTGCAATAGCGCCCAATCAAAATCCCAAGAAGGTTGATATCAATAGCGCCAGGGCAGCAAAAATGAGAGAAGCTAATTTAGTTTTTTGTAATGGAGGAAATCTGGAAGAAAAATGGTTGCCAGAGCTTATAAAAAGTAGTGGGAATACTCAGATTATTACCGATAAACAAAGAGTTTTATTCGCTTACGATTATTCAAATATTTCCGCAATTAAAAAAGCCAATGCTGCATCTGAGGCCAGAACTACAAAGGCTCCAAATCGAGTTCATTTAAACCCTTATAATGTTAAAAAAGTCGCTGCTGAATTTGTGAAGCGAATTAAATTTATTGATGAAGCTAACGCTGATTTTTATCAAAAAACTTATGAAAATTTTGATAAAAAGTGGGAAGAGGCAATAAAAATATGGGAAGAAAAAGCCGCGCCTCTGAAGGGAATGGTATTAGTCGCCAATGATGATTCGTGGTCTTATTTGGCTGAATGGCTAGGGTTGGAAATTATAACTTTAACCAATTCAGAATCTGATGAAAAGCCTAATAGCAGCGACTATTACCGAGTTTCTGAACTTTTAAGAACTATTCCTGCGGAGGCAGTAATTTTTGGGAGGTTTGAAGATAAGAAAATATTGCTGCAATTGCGCGAAAGGAACAAAATGAAAATGATTTTTTTGCCCTTCACTGTTGGTGGTGGCGCCAATAGCAGCGATATTTTCTGGTTATTTGAAACTACTATAAAAAATTTGCTGGCTGGTTGTTCAGGAATATCTTGCAAAGGATTGAATAGCTAGGCTTGAAGAGATTTATCGATCGATCTCACCAAACACAATATCCTGCGTTGAAATTACAGTTACAACGTCAGCTAAAAGATGTCCTTTTGTCATAAATTCCAAAGCTTGCAGATGAGCAAACCCAGGAGCGCGAATGCGGCAGCGGAATGGTATGTTTGAACCATCGGAAATTAAATATACGCCAAATTCTCCTTTGGGAGCTTCCACGGCTGCATAAGCTTCACCTGCGGGGACATGATAGCCTTCAGTGTAAAGCTTGAAATGGTTTATTAGCGCTTCCATTGATTGCTTCATTACCGATCTTTTTGGCGGGGAAATTTTTGGATCTTCCGTTCTAATTGGGCCACCAGGCATTTTTTCAATGCATTGATTAATTAGCCTCACTGATTGGCGCATTTCTTCCACACGTACAAGATAACGATCATAGGAATCACCCTTTTTGCCGACTGGGATATCAAAATCGAGCTCACCATAAACTTCATAAGGTTGGCTTTTGCGTAAGTCCCATGCAATTCCAGAGCCACGAATCATAGGCCCAGAAAACCCCCAATCTAAAGCTTGCTCTTTCGAAACAACACCAATTTCAACCAAGCGTTGTTTAAAAATACGATTTTCAGTTAGAAGAGATTCTAAATCATCGATACGTTTAGGAAATTCTTCAGCAAAATTGGCAATTTCTTCAAGAAGCCCATCTGGCAAGTCTTGAGTCACACCACCTGGGCGGATATAGGCAGCATGCATTCTAGCACCGCTGACTTTTTCATAAAATCCCATCATTTTTTCGCGCTCTTCAAACATCCAAAGAAGTGGTGTCATAGCGCCGACGTCAAGTGCTTGAGCGGTGATGGCTAGAGTGTGATTTAAGAGGCGAGTAATTTCAGAAAATAAAACGCGAATATATTGTGCGCGCAACGGAATTTTGCAGCCTAATAATTTTTCTGTAGCCAAGGCAAATGCGTGTTCCTGGCACATTGGGGATACATAATCCAGGCGATCAAAGTACGGAAGAGCCTGAATATAAGTTTTATATTCAATTAATTTTTCCGTGCCGCGATGCAGAAGCCCGATATGCGGATCGGCGCGTGTGATAACTTCGCCATCCATTTCTAGCACTAAGCGCAAAACGCCGTGCGCTGCTGGATGTTGAGGACCAAAGTTAATGGTCATGTTTTGAGTTGTGGAAGAGCTAGTCATATTTTGAAAAAAAATTGGAAGTGGTGTTTTTAAGGTCTATGGCAAAAAAAACAAATTAAAATTCTGCCAAAATGTTGGCGGATTGACATTTTTTTTATCAAAAGAAGAATCGCGCGCCCTCTCCATTAATAAATCTCATTTTCATGACAAAAATAGCCAGCATAAAAGCGCGCGAAATCCTTGACTCGCGCGGGTTTCCAACATTGGAAGCAGAAGTTCATTTAACTGATGGATCACTTGCAATTGCCGCTGTTCCTTCTGGTGCTTCAACCGGCAGCCTTGAGGCTTGCGAGCTGCGCGATGGCGATAAAGCAAGATTTTTAGGCAAGGGCGTTCTTCAAGCGGTTGAAAATGTTAATAAAAAAATCGCTCAAAAATTGCTTGGCTTTGATGCGCAAAACCAAAAAGAACTTGATGCATTAATGATTGATATGGACGGAACGCAAAATAAAGCGAACCTCGGAGCTAATGCCCTTTTGGCTGTTTCATTGGCTGCTGCTAAAGCCTGTGCGGTATCGAAAAAAATTCCATTTTTTGAATATCTTGATGCTAGTGGTTCGACTATGCCTGTGCCGATGATGAATATCATCAATGGCGGTAAACATGCTGATAATAAAATTGATATTCAGGAATTTATGATTGCTCCAGTTGGGGCCGCTTCTGCTAAGGACGCAATCCGTATTGGAGCGGAAATTTTTCAGCATTTAAAATTATTGCTAAAAAAAGATGGGCATAACACTAATGTAGGTGATGAAGGAGGGTTTGCACCAAATCTAAATTCTACCCAAGAAGCTTTGGACTATGTGGCAAAGGCAGTGGAGAAGGCGGGATATAAATTGGGTGAAGAAGTAGTTCTGGCGCTCGATTCAGCTTCCACGGAATTTTATAAAGATGGAAAATATCATTTGGAAGGCGAAGGAAAAATTTTAGATTCAGAGCAACTTATCCGCTATTATGAAGGGTTGGTGAATAATTATCCGATTTTTTCAATCGAAGATGCCTGTGCTGAAAATGATTTTGTGGGATGGAAAAATATAACCAAAATTTTAGGCAAAAAAATTCAGCTCGTAGGGGATGATTTATTTGTTACCAATCCAAAAATTTTACAAAAAGGAATTGCCGAAGGTCTTGCTAATGCTGTGTTAGTAAAGGTTAATCAAATTGGTACTTTAACGGAAACTCTGGAAACAATTAATATCGCCAAAGCGGCAAATTATAATAATATTATTTCCCACAGATCGGGCGAAACAGAGGATGCAACAATTGCTCATATCGCAGTGGCAACCAATGCTGGGCAAATCAAAACTGGCTCTCTATGCCGATCAGATCGGACAGCAAAATATAACGAATTAATTCGTATTGAAGAATATCTGGGAGGCCGTGCCAAATATGCGGGCAGGGCGATTATGAAATTTAAAAATTAATCTTATGGTGCGTATTTCTTATCTTAACGGCCAATTTGTTGAGCATGATAAAGCATTTGTGCATATTGAAGATCGCGGCTTTCAATTTGCTGACGGTGTTTACGAAGTTACGTTGTTTAAAAATGGTAAGCTGATTGATGGAGAAGCGCATTTAGAGCGGCTTTTTAGAAGCTTGCGTGAGATTAATATTTCTCACAATTTTTCAAAAGATGAGCTGCGTAAAATGCAAATCGAACTTTTTGAGCGCAATAAAATGGCCGAAGGAATTTGTTATATGCAAATCACGCGTGGTCAGCATATTCGTACTCCTAATTGCCCGAAAGATCTAAAACCAACTATTGTAGCCACGGTGGCTGAAGGCAAAAAACTTTCTCCAGAAGAGTTTGATAAAGGCTTTTCTATCATGACGCATGAAGATATCAGATGGTTGCGTTGCGATATTAAAACTGTTGGGCTTTTAGCCTCAACTTTACTTAATCAAAAAGCCAAAGATTTTGGTTTTGATGATGTGATTTTTGTACGTGATGGAATGGTTACTGAAGCAAGTTTCGCTAATGTTTTTATTGTTGATGCTAATGAACACCTAATTACCAAACCTGCGGACAACCTTATTTTATGTGGCATAACACGTAATCGTATGATTGAAATTGCCAAAGAAAAAGGGTTGAGGGTTATTGAGAGAAATTTTGACGTTGCGGAATTAATGAAAGCGAAGGAAGTGTTTTTAACCAGCTCCAGCCTGATCTCGCGCCCTGTAGTAAAAATTGATGGGAAAATAATCGGCGATGGAAAAGTGGGGAAAATTACCAGGCTTTTAAGCGAGGCTTATAAAAAATTCATTGAGACTAATTAAGGGTAATGCCGTATTTTTTGCTTAAGTAAGTTTCAATTAATTGCCGTTCTTCTGTTCTTAGCGCTCTGGTAAAAACTATAATTTCCGCAATATCCCCGTTGAAATAACGCTGAACTGATCCAAGAAAGGTGCCGATAGTAGGAGTAGGAAAAGTATTTAGAGCGCCTAGAGCAGTGCTGGTTACTTTTGCCGTAGTCCCACCATTAAGCCAATAGCTGGCTGAAGTTGAAGAATAAAAATAGCGCAATGTATGTATTCTTGGAATTGGATTGTTGTTATAGGCTAAACCAGAATAAGTGTAAGTGAATTCCTGGCCAGAACCATGGCCCACTTTTATTTGTGTATCTGAATTATAGCCGATATTTAAATTATTTCCCCCCACATTGCCTCCTATACTGCCAATAAATGGGCCAAAGCTGCTAAAGGCTGTTTTTTTTTGTTCAACCACAAAAATTGTGTAATCGCTCAAAACAAGCATTTTGCCGAATAGGTTGGCATCTAGGTTTAGATAGCTGCTAGTGCCGTCAAATCTGATTGTAGGAATTCCTCCATTTATGGAATTTTCGTAAAATTTGGGTTGCTTTGTAGATGTTGATTGGGTGGCAGTATTTCTACTGACTAATTGGCGGTTTAAGTCATACCACGTGCTAATTGCCCCACCATCCACTGTTTCTGAAGCAATAAAACTTTCTGGCAAGGAAGTTTCAAACCACGCCAAAAGATTAGGTGTATCAATGACAGGAGAATTAACGGTAAGTAGTGCTGCGTTTCTTAGTTTGGATTTTTTGATTAAACTAATGCCTTGGGCTATTCCCGCGATCAAAACTCCGACAATCAAAATTACGATCGAAATTTCCAACAGGGTGAAGGCGCTGCGTTTTTTCATTTAGGCAGCGAGGAAGTTAATTGGGCCATCAGCGCGCCCGTGGATAAATTGATCAAGGAAGGGATTCCCAGAGGAATACATATCTTTTACATCGCCAAACCAGATGATTTTTCCTTCATAGAGCATGGCAATTTTATCAGCAATTTTGCGCGCTGAATTCATGTCATGAGTGATGGTTATAGTGGTAGCACCAAGCTGTTTGGAATTAGCGATTATTAAATCATTGATGACATCTGCCATGATTGGATCAAGGCCGGTAGTTGGCTCATCAAAAAAAATAATTTCAGGGTTAGCAGCAATTGCCCTTGCAAGTGAGGCGCGTTTTTGCATGCCTCCTGAAAGTTCGGAGGGAAGAAGATTTGCAGTTTTCGCGCTTAAGCCCACTGCTTTAAGCTTTTGTAAAGCAATTTCTCTAGCTTGTTCTTTAGGCATTTTTTTTTGATAAAGCAGGCGGAAAGCAACATTCTCCCATACCGAAAGAGAATCAAACAAAGCCCCTCCCTGGAATAAAAAGCCGAATTTTTCCATTAGTTTATCACGCTCTTTAGAACTAATATGTGATACGTCTTGCCCATCAATTTGAATTTGGCCAGAACTAGGCTCAATAAGTGTGGAGATTATTTTAATCAAAACGGATTTTCCGCTGCCAGAACCTCCTAAAATAACAATTGATTCCCCTTTTTTGACTTGCAAGTCGATCCCGGTTAAAACCTTTTTTGTGCCGAAACTTTTGGTGAGATTTTTAACTAGCAATTTTGACATTTGGTGTTTCCTTTAAAAGTTAGAGCTTATCTGCCCATTTCGGCCAATTTTTTTTCAATCAATTTCTTAAGAGTCTGATAATCAACATAACCTTCTGAAACTTCGCCATTAACGAAAAAGGAAGGGGTGGATTTTATATTTAAAGATTTTGATGCGTCCATTCTAGCGTTAAGAATCTTTGTTTGCAGAACAGTATCAGAAATACAAGATTTAAACCTTTCGGAACTCATGCCATCAAGCTTGGCGATTGCTTCCAGCTTCTCGGTATATTTTTCATCAAAGGCCCAAGAATCTTGAGTTTTGAATAAGGCTTTTACGGTTGCATAGTATTTTTCTGGCAAATCAGCTTTATTGTCATTGGCCTGGCACATTGTAAACATTGACGCCACCAAGGCTGATTGATTTAATGGAAAATCACGAAAAATAAATTTTGCTTTACCAGTTATTATATATTCATTTTTAAGTTTTTCGAAAGATTCACGCGCAAATGAGGCGCAATGTGGGCAAGAAAGCGAAGCATATTCTATGATGGTGACCGGTGCTGTGTTATCACCTAAAACGAAATCGAAAGGCATGATTTTTAAGATTTCGCTGTTTCTGTGTGTTTCAGCAGCAAGTGCTTCATCATTCACAGCGGCGCTAACTTTATCTTGCGCATTTTGTTCTGGATTTAGTTCAGATGCCGCTTGAGAAGCATATTTAAATGAAGTTTTAGTTTTATAGTTATGAACTAGTGTAGCTGCAAAACCAATAAGCAATGCCACGACAATAAGGGCGATGGTGATTTTTTTGGAATTTTTATTCATGTTTAGATTTTTGATGTTTTACTTAGCTTAAGTAGGCGCAGAGTCTGTTTCTGAACTTAATTCATTCTAACTTTTACAAAGGTTTATCCATCTTTATTTTAAAAAAAATTTACCACTGCAAATTGATACGGTAAAAATTTTTAAAAAAGCCGTTAAAATTTCTGAAAAATTGATGATAAATAAATTTGAAAACAAACTCTGGAGATAAGGCTGCCTGAGATATTTTTTTACTCTCAAGAAATCAATTAAATTTATGACACTACCTATTTCAGTTTTTATAATTACTAAGAATGAAGCTGATCGAATTTTAAAGGTAATTGAGGCAGTGAGAAATTTTGCTGATGAAATTTTGGTAATTGATTCAGGTAGCGATGATAAAACCTGTGAAATCACTGCCAAGGCGGGTGCTAAGGTAATATTTAATGAGTGGCAAGGTTATGGTCAGCAGAAAATTTTTGGTGAAAAACAATGCTGTAATAAATGGATTTTAAATATTGATGCTGACGAAGAAGTTTCTCCTGAACTTAGCGCTGAAATAAAAGAAATCTTTGCCAAAAAAATTCATGAAAATTTTTGGGGGTTTAGAATCAAAATCGTCAATAAATTTCGTTTTGAAAAAAAGCCGAAAAGATTTGCCTATTATTACAATCAACTGCGCCTTTACAACAAAGATTTTGCTGGTTTTAAAAACAGCCCTGTCCATGATTCCGTTGAGCTGAAAGAGAAGAACTTAGCTAAAATTTCCCACTTAAAAAATATAATTTATCACCAGTCTTTTCGTTCTTATTCTCACTGGATTGAAAAAATTAATTCTTACTCACAAATGCAGGCGCAGGATAGTTTCAAAAAAGGACAATGTCCGTCGAAAATAAAAACCTTCTTGATTCCAAGCTTCGCTTTCTTAAAAGCCTATTTTTTCAGGCGTTATTTTATTTATGGTTTCGACGGAGTAATTTTTAGTTATCTTTTTGCCTTTTCGCGTTTTGCTAAAGCAATTAAAACTCGTGAACTATTCCAGGCGGAAAAATCAAATTAATTCATGAACAAGGTAGTGAGGAAAATACTTTTTATTTTAATTGGCTTCTCTTTTTTCTCTTGTGGAGATCTCAGGGAAAGCCCTGTTATTTATTTTAGTAATGCTAGCTCAGAGCCAATATCCTCTATTGAGGCAACGTGGGCAAGGAAAAATGTTTTAACACTATCAGAACTTAATCCTGGTGACAGTAGAAGCCAATCTTTTTATATAAGCAGTAACTCAGATTTTTTTGGTTTTATCATGGTTTCATGGGTTAATGCATCTGGTAATAAAATTACTAAAAAGTTCCTTTTTAAAGAAAACAATTTACCCGATATTAGTGATTTCACCAATTATAATTATGTACAACTATATCTAGGGCAGGAAGATTTAGATGTTATTACTAGCAGCTCACCCGATGTAAGTGGCAAAACTCGCCGAATGGAAGCCTTGCTATCACGATATAGAGAAGAGTTCTTACGGTATCATCCTAGTAGTAAGGGGTCGAATTCTCTTATCAGTGCCCATCCTAAGAAAGACACCACTATTCCTTACTGGCTGAATAATTCTTTCTAAAAGCTATTTGGTTTAAATAGCAGTGACGCATCACCGTATGAATAAAAACGATAACGTTGTGAGATAGCGTGGTTGTAGATCTCAAATGCCTTTTCTTTTCCCACAAAAGCACAAATCAGCATAAATAAAGTTGATTCTGGCAGATGAAAATTTGTCATCAAAACGTCAACATTCTTAAATTTATAAGGTGGGTGAATAAAAATTTTTGTGCTTTTTTGCATTGGGCTCACAATACCATTTTCATCACTTGCTGATTCCAGGACGCGCAAAGATGTAGTGCCTACTGCAACAATTCTTTTTCCGGTTAATTTTGCTTCATTGATAATTTTTGTTGCTTCTTCAGAAAGGGAAAAAAATTCACTATGCATTTTATGATCGCACAAAAGATCGCTTCGCACTGGTAAAAAAGTTCCGGCACCAACATTTAGAGTTACAAAAGCTTTGCGAATTTTCTTAGCCTCAAGAGCAGAAAAAATTTCATTACTAAAATGTAGGCCAGCAGTTGGAGCCGCTACAGCCGTGCCTCTAGCTGCATAAATTGTTTGGTAATTTTTCTGGTCATTTTGCTGCGCTGAAAAATCTGCCGATCTTTTTATGTAAGGTGGAAGTGGCATATGGCCATATTTATCAAGCTTCTTTGCCAATTCTTCTCCGTCGCAATCAAATTTTATTTTAATGAATCCATCATCAAATTTTTCAATTAACTCTACAAAAAAATCTGGGGCAATTTCTAAAATATCACCTGCTTTTACCTTTTTCGCCGGCCGGCACAAAGCGTTCCAAGAACCCTTATTTTGACCTTGATTTTCTTGATCTAAATTAAACTCAAGCCGTGCAGAGTTTCGCAAAATTTTTGCAGTTAGTTTGGCTTTGATCACGCGTGCATCATTGAAAACAAGAACATCTCCAGCTTGCAAAAAATCAGTTAAGCTGATTAGTTGGGAATCCAGAATATTCACGCCATCAAAGACTAGCATTCTGGTTTTTTCTTTAGGAAAAAACGGTTCTTGTGCGATTAGCTCGCTTGGCAAATAAAAATCAAAATCTGAGGTTCTTAGCATGGAAAATAACAAAACGCATTTTGGCTTTAAGGAAGTAAATCGTGAGGAAAAATCTGGTCTAGTCAAAGAAATTTTTTCTGGAGTGGCCAGTAAATATGATTTGATGAATGATTTGATGAGTGGCGGGGTCCACAGATTGTGGAAAAATAAAATGGTTGAAAAAATTATTTTTGATGATGCCGCAAAAAATCATCGCGTAATTGATGTGGCCGGCGGCACGGGTGATATTGCTTTTCGCATTACCAAGAAGGCGCGTATGCAAGAGGTTAAATGCAACATTGATGTGGTTGATATCAATCAAGAAATGCTGGAAGTGGGAAAAAAAAGGGCCGTCGATTTAAATCTTTTTTCTGATTTGCAATTTACTTGCTGTGATGGAGAAAAACTTTGTTTTGCTGATGAAACTTTTGATTTTTTTACCATTGCTTTTGGCATAAGAAATTTCACCAATATAGACTTGGCGCTTTCTGAGGCTTATCGAGTGTTAAAAAAAGGCGGGAAATTTATCTGTTTAGAATTTTCCAAAGTTAATGATTATTTTTTACAAAAAATCTATGACGCTTATTCTTTTAACATTATTCCAAAAATAGGTGAGGTGGTTTTAAAAGATCACGATTCTTACCAATATCTGGTTGAAAGCATTCGTAAATTTCCTTCGCAGAATGAATTTAAAAAAATGATTGAAAAAGCAGGGTTCAGAAATGTTTCTTATCAGAATTTAACTTTTGGTGTAGCAGCGATTCACAGCGGGGAAAAACCAGGAAACTAAATAAAAATGAATGGTGCTATCGAGTGGAATCGAACCACCGACCTCTTCATTACCAATGAAGTGCTCTACCCCTGAGCTACGATAGCAACTAAAAACCGGGCGAGGCATTAAAATCATCTGGCTAATAATTGTCAATTAGGCCTTTAGGGCTGTTTTTAATTTATTTACTTTTCCATCATTACTACTTTCTAGCAAGTTTCAGGAAGCTAAGCGCAAGCTTGCGTTACTAGGTCTTATCAATTTTGTCGGCTGATCCTTGTTGGGTTATGTGATCACTTCCCCGCGGAGCAGATTTACCAGAATGATCGCCTCCACGCGTTGGGCCTAGATCGCTGACGGATTTTCCTCTATCGCCAACTATTCGACCAACTTCTTTCATCTTTTCAGCCCCTCGTCGCGCAATGCCTCTGCCATGTTTCCATATTGCTCCAGCACCACGTTGTTGAATAGTTCGAGCAAGGCCAGCCGCTTTTTTGAAAAGCTCGAAAGCATCTCTTTTGGATTCTGGTAAACCGCCTCCAACCAATGCGCTGGTGATTTGAGGAATTTCATCCATGAACTTACACAGTAAATATATAATTAGAGCCGCTTTTAAAACGGTAAGAATTTTTGCACGACCATTTTCTAGAAAGATATTTTTCATCATCGGTAAGCCAATACCAATCAGCTCAAAACCTGGTGCTTTGCCAAATTTGTTAAACCCAATTAAACAAGCAAAACTATCATTCATAGGGTCAATGATCTGCTGCCCCGGTTGATCGCATTTTGGCAAATTGCCATCAACATTTGGCTCAACTGATCCATCTGAATTTTGACAGAATTGTTTGCAATACATGGCTTTATATGGTGGGTTGCCATGGAAAGTGGCGCTTCCTATCATCGTTTGATCAAATACCGTGCAAAAGACTGCTATATAGGCAAAAAGTATCACTGGTTGTAGCGAATAGCTTATAAGCTTTGAAAGCCAACCATTAAAGATATTCGTGGTTCTGCTGAATAAAACGCAGGGTATAGCCAAAGGCGAAATGAAGACCAAAATTATAATCGACATTGCTGAGGCAAGAAATATATGCAGCGCCCTTATCGCGGCAGCGATCATGAAAAATCCGAAGAACATTAACGACATAGAAAAATATATGCCGAGCGGCCCGCTAAATAAACCGGCAATAATTATAAGGGTAATGTTGGCAACGGAAATTTCAGGGCCAAAGCCAAGATAAACCATCATTTTACAATCTAGCGTATCCCACAGCGCTAGATATTCTTTGCCTGGGCTATATTTATTTCCAGCCAGTAAGATATCGCCATTTTCCAATGTTATTTCGCCGAATTGGCAACCATCCCTTTTAGATTCATCATTTACGGAAGTGATTTTGAAAACGATCTGGGAGAATTCAGAAGAAGCTCCATATATGCCATTAAAGAAAGTAGATTGCCAAGCGTCACCAGTGGCAAAATAAAGAACTAATGAAAGCTTGAGTAGATAGATCATTAGATCTTTTTTGTTTAAAGCGCTCATGCCAAGCAGCGTCTTTATACCTAAAAACATGATCGATAAGCTCAAAACCGCTTTCACCACATCTTGCACGGAATCTTGCATTGAGGCGAAAAATGAAGTTTCATAAGCCTGATTGCCTTTTTTATACACAAAGCCTCCATCAGTAGCATAGGTGCCGCTCGGGCAAGTTCCATCAGAGGAGGGATATTCACCATAAGTGGCGCATTCAGAGTGACCAACGCGATTATAGAAAACATTTTCCATTGTTTCTCTAACGCATTGGGCAATTGGGGCAGAAAAATGTTTCTGATTTCCAATCAAATTTCCGCCATAAGAACGGTTATTTTGAGAGTCGCCAATGAAATCAATGCAGGCAGAGGAAAAATAAGGGGAAGTTAGGCTGCTGTTATAAATGTAATTGCTGGCTGAGGTTCTAGTGCAGTGAGTTAAATATTGGCAATAATTTCTACAGGCTCCAGCCTTAGTGTTGTAGGTGCAATCGGCTTTTCTAATCTCGCTTTTATTGGCGCAATTACCGGCATCAACATCCTCTTGGGTGATCATATTCCATCTTTTTTTATCAGAATCCCATATTCCATCCTGGTAATAATCACAATATTCGGAACCCCCGCCAATATTGAAATTGTAAGGACAAAGGCTGTAACTTGAGGCACAAATCAAGCTCCCATTATCAAGAGAGACAGTTGAAAATGTTATCATGGGATTTCCAGGAGTGCCAAGAGCAGATTGTATTGAGTGGTTGTTGAAGGTGCAAAGAGTGCCAGCAGCGCAAAATTTTGCGTCCCCATGATAATTTATGCAGATGAATTTCTGGCTTCTTTTTTTACAACAATTGTAAGCAGTTAAATATTTCTGTTGGAGCACGCTGTCGCTCTTATTCAAAGCTCCCGCTAAATATTTCGAACAATTATAGTTACCCGCATTAGTGCCTGTAAGATAATATTTTTGCGGCTTATCATTGTCAGAAGGGTCAAGGCAGGTGGCTTCGCTTGTATCATTCGGGCTATCTGAAACTTCCACCCCGCCGTAATACCATTCACGATATTCCTGATGATCCATATTCAGATTGGCGCCATTAGTGTTTTCAATATCCACTTCTACCCAATCTTGAACTTCTTGTTGGCGACCACCGCCGCTGATGGTGTAAGTACTGGGGCTAGGATCATTCCAGTTTGAGCCGCAGATAGAGGTGACTTTGTAAACGTCTTTGGCAATGGAATATACAGTGTAGAGCTCAGCTAAAGCAGTGGCGTAAGTTGAAGCGCCAAGTACGGTTGCTGCGCAGCAAGATGCATTTTGAGTGCTAGCACATTTTGCAGATGCTCTGGCAATGTCCACAGCATCTAAGATTGGTGATGGAGTAACTCTGGGGACAGCGCTTCCAATGCCGCATATTCCGTCCATTGCAGCAATTTCTGTTTTAACTGCGGCATAAGTTGTGGCAATTACCGCCAAACAAACTGGGTTGGATAAATTAAATTCTATATCTTTCCCGCCATTGGTATAGCTGAAATCAAGGCCTTCTGGCGTTCCATTATTAGCATTACAACTACGCGTTCTTCCAAGGCCATATTCAGTGCCAGAGACGGCATAGGAATTTTTTACAAAAGAAAAGAATGCAAAAAAAATCGCCAGAAAGATCAGTAAATTATGCGAGCTGGATTTGTTTGTTAAAATCTTCACTGAAATATTTTGGGGACAGTTTTGGATAAGCATCCGTTAAGCTCTACCTTTGGCGGCTACGCTCGTAATAGATTGGCAGCCAGTCTGCAGGATTTTCGCCGACCTGATCGATAATTTCGTCCATCAAAATTACCGTTTCAGCTCTGCCGGATAAAACGCGAATTATATCATCCATCCCACTTAAATCAATACGGGCGATAACCCCATCATTGTCCTGTTTTACCAAGAAAAATCTAGTAGAAGGGTCGGTGGTTTTAACCAGATTAAATTCGCGTTCTGAAAGCATGAAAACCTCGCGATAGACTTGGGTTGCTTTCAGGTTAGGAAGAAAAATTTGGGTGGCAGTTTGTTGAACCAAAGTATCAGAGATCGCACTTTTTGCTGCATCTTCAACCGACTGGGTGGCAAAAACCACAAAAGTGTTAAGTTTTCTTAAAACTTTTAGCCAATCTTTAATTTTTGGTGCGAAAACCGGATTGTCGATTAGGGCCCAGGCTTCGTCCAAAACGATCATAGTGGGCGAGCCGTCAAGCGAACTTTGGATGCGGTGGAAAAGATAAAGAAGAACTGGGCCAAGGCTGGCTTTATCTTGGAGAATATTTCCCATCTCAATGCCAAAAACTTTAGCAGAAGTAAAATCGATTAAATCTTCTTCATTATCGAAAAGTTTGGTGTGTGAGCCCTTGCTGTGCCACATTGCCAACCTACCTGCCAAACTTCCTGGGCCAGATAACCCCATAAAGGGAGCAAGATTGCGCAAACGACGTTGGTTTTTCGGCAATTTATAATTACCAATTACAGCTTCGTTAATGCGATCGATTTCTTGAGGAGTAAGGGTTGGCGTGTTCGGGTTAGTGACCAAAGCTTTCAGGAATTCAACAAGAAAACTGCGGTTTTCGTTAGTGTCGGGCAGTTGGAAAGGATTAAAGCCGGAAGCCTTTGCGGCATCAGGTGTAGTATAACGCCCGCCAATAGCGCGCACAAAAATTTCAGCGCCACGATCTTTATCGAAGAAAAACAGGCGGCATCTAAATTTCATTGCTTGGGCGCACAAAAAATTCATCAATACTGTTTTACCAGAACCAGTTGGACCAACGATCATAGTATGCCCTACATCGCGCACATGGAAGCTGAAGAAATATGGTGTTCCAGAAACAGTGTTTAAAACAGTGACAGCGTCGCCCCAATGATTGCCCTTTCTTTTGCCAGAGGGGTAATTGTGGAAAGAAGCGAAAGCAGCGATATTTAGGGTGTTCACCACACTACTGCGTGCCATGTAATCATTGTTGCATGGTAGTTGTGCCCAGAAGGCTGGCTCAAGATTCATTCTTTCACGAACGCCTGTAATACCTGAGTTGGAGAGCTCAACAACCGCCATGGACAAAGCGCTTTCCAAAGTTTTTATGCTATCTTCAATACAAAGCACTGTCATGTGGTGTTTGCCGAAAGCGAATTCACCACTCATGGCGGAATCAAGCGCTTGATCGATTTCTTGAATTTGTGAAACGGCAACGTCTTCTGATTGTACTAAGCGTCTTTGTTGCAGCTGCATAGAGCTGATCGCCACCATGCGATTAATAAAAGAAAATGATTGGGTAATGACTAGTTCAAAAGGCATCTGCATGAATCCATCGAAAACACCGGCATTGGTGGAAGGTCGATATTCCTTAATCGAAACAATACCCGCATGTTTGACGTTGGTTTGATTATGCACTTCGATTGATTTGCTGCCGAAATAAAGGCGGCTGACTGGCAATTGATGTGAAATCTCTCCGGCTGAGACAGCAATTGGTTGCGAATGGCCACAATTTACCAGGCGTGATAAAAATTCCAAAATTTCAGAAGTAACAATGCCCTCTTCATTTTCAGACAAGCTCAGCAAGCGCGCGCCGTAATTTCCATAGCCGTTTAAAATACGCTCTGTCATTTCTTCCAACTCATCAAAAGATTCGCGCATATAATTTTCCCAAGATGCTTTGTCAGTTTTGTGCTGAAGCTTTTTTGCCATATGCTCAAGCACGGCAACGCCTGAAGTATCTGGTTTGCGGATGATCGTTAAGTAATGTTCATTGATAAAACATTTATCATCAGAGTGCTTCAAAGCCCACTCTCTGTTGACACGCGCAGAGAAAATATCTGGCATATCGCCGTCAGGAAAACTTTTTTCTTTACGGCGAATGGAGTGGAAATAAAGGGAGAAATTGCCCGAGGCCATGCCTTTCAGCAAGTTGTTGCGCGCGTTTTTTTTCAGGTCGATATCAATATCGTCAGCGGTTTCAAAAGCGAAGCCTTTGATTTTAATGACGCGAACCAATTCTTCCTTATAGGTTAGAATTGTATCGGAATTCCAATGGCATTTATAGGGAATAAAATGCGCCGCTGAAACCTCGCCTTTGGTGATTTTTTCTTTTTCTGGCTTAATTGTTGTAAGGCGCATCAATTCAGAGAAATTTGGAAAGCTGGATGTTTAGGGGAGAGAAAAAAAGGTTATTTTTAATGGGGGAAAAGTAAAGAATGTTTAATGACCGAGCGCATTTTTAAATTCTTCAATCTGATCGTTGATAATTGGTGGGATAAGGGGCAGTAAATCAGTTGCCATCATACCAATTGGGCCTTGTTTTTTGGCAATTAAATCTCCGGCTAGGCCGTGTATATCAACCCCCAAAATTGCGGCATCTTTGTGGCTTAGGCCTTGTGCCGTTAGGCCGGAAATGATACCAGCTAAAACATCACCCATTCCCGCCACTGCCATTCCTGGATTGCCGAATTTGCTTTTGTGAACAATTTTTCCTTCGCTGCAAATCAAGGTTCCATGGCCTTTTAAAGCTATGGTTGCGCCATATTTTTCGTAAAGTTTTTGAGCAGCTAATTCACGGTTTTTTTGTATTTCTTCCACGGATACATCTAGTAAACGCGCGGCTTCTCCAGGATGAGGGGTGAGTACGGCATTTTCTAAATCAAATTTTTCTTTGCTTTCAGAAAGTAAATTTAAAGCGTCAGCATCAATTAATCTTGGTAAATTTCTGTGCATTACCACCGCAAATAATTCGCGTGCCCATTCAGATTTTCCAAGTCCTGGGCCAATTACTGCCACTGTTTTGCCGGTAAAAATTTCATCCCATTTTTTTTTAGAAACTATATCAGCACTTATGCTCATCGAGCTTGGAAGGCGTGAAATTAGTGCCGTTAAATTTTCTGCTCTGGTTAGAACAGTAACCCTTCCAGCGCCGGTTCTGTAGGCGGCTTCTGCTGTCATGATTATGGCGCCGCCCATATTATAATCGCCGCCAATAGCTAAAACATGTCCAAAATCTCCTTTGTTGGCATCAATTTTTCTCTCCAAAATTTTCATAAAATTTCAATAATGTTGTGGTGAATATTAAAATATTCCCGGGCGTATTGCATGGTCTCAGGCGAGCTGGCATGAATAGAGAAAATTGCTTCACCTTTTTTTACTTTATCACCAATTTTTACATGCAAATCAATGCCAGCAGTTTTTTCTATTGGAGCGCCTGCGAGCTTAGCAATAAAGGACATGCGCCTATTGTCAATCTCTACTACTTTCCCAGTTTTTTGAGCGGAAATTTTTTGAATTTGTTGCGCTTGAGGGATTTTTTTTAAGCCTCCTTGGGCTTTGCAAATTGCCTGAAATTTTTGCCAAGCGGCCCCGCTATTAAGGGTTTCTTCCGCAAGAGCTAATCCGTGGCCTTTTTTGATTCTTGGAGAAAATTCCAAAATTTTTGCTGCCAAAATTAACGCGCGATTACGTAAATCTTGGGGAGCATTTTTATCATTTTTTAAAACTGCTAATAAGTCGCGTGCTTCAAGGGCTGGGCCAATTCCACAACCAACTGGTTGGCTTCCATCAGTGAAAATTGTTTCAATTTTAAGACCTAATTTTTTACCAGTTTTTACGAGAATTTTTTTTAATTGTTCAGCTGATTCCTTGCTGCGCACTTTGGCAGTTTTGCCAATGGGAATATCAATTAAAACATGAGTAGAGCCGGCCGCCACTTTTTTTGACAAAATTGAAGCAACCATCTGGCCTTCAGAATCAAGATCTAAAACTCTTTCGACATTAATCAAAATATCATCAACCGGGCTAAGGCCGGCAGTTCCTCCCCAAGCTAGACAGGCTTTTTCCTTGGCGACAACTTTTTTTATTTTCGCAATACCAAGTTCCACATTGGTTAAAACTTCCATGGTGTCGGCGCTGCCAGATGAAGAAGTAATTGAGCGCGATGAAGTTTTTGGCATAGTCATGCCGCAAGCCGATACAATCGCAACAATTATAGGTGTAGTGCGGTTTCCCGGCAGGCCGCCAACGCAATGTTTATCCACCACCATTTTTTTGCCCCAATGAAGTTTATTGCCGGCTTTAACCATTGCCTCGGCCAAATAAAAAATTTCTTTTTCCGTCATACGATTGCCAGCGCAGGCGCTTAGGAAAGCGGCCATTTCAATATCGGAATAATTATTTAGAGCAATGTCAGAAACCATTTGTTCGATTTCATTTTGCTCTAGATAATTGCCATAAATTTTAGAGCGCAAAAATTTCAGCGAATTTGGTTTAGGGGCATGGGCAATGGAAATTTTATCATCTTCTTTAGCTCCCAGCGTGCTCCATGCATAATCCGAAAGAGAAGCTTGATTATTGTTAAGCAAATTTGAGGAAACGAAATTTACCGTTATAGGCAGCGATTTTTTTCGCAGAGTAACATGAATTTGGCTTTTATGGCCCAGGGCTTCAGCAATAGAATTGCGATGATAATGATGCAGATAAAGAACCGCTTCTTTATAACTATCAATGCCAAGTTTCTTTAGACGTAGCTTGGTGTGGCGTTGATTTGTGTTCGAAGATAATACCATTTAATTATTGGATATAATATAAGTTCTGCGGCTCTCTTCTCATAGCAAGATCAATTACAAAATTGCTATTCTGTTTTTACATAAACCTGTCCGCCCATCTTTTTAAATTTGTCACTCATTTGCTCCATAGCTTGTTCGTTCTCCTTCTGGGCTTTGGCATAATCACGTACATCTTGAGTTATTTTCATTGAGCAGAATTTTGGGCCGCACATAGAGCAGAAATGGGCAACCTTGGCACCATCAGCGGGCAAGGTTTCATCGTGGAATGATTTGGCGGTTTCAGGATCAAGTGAGAGATTGAATTGATCTTCCCAACGAAATTCGAAACGTGCTTTTGATAATTCGTCATCCCAGGCGCGGGCAGCGGCATTACCTTTTGCCAAATCAGCAGCATGGGCAGCGATTTTATAAGTGATTACCCCGGTGCGCACGTCTTCTTTATTTGGCAATCCTAAATGTTCTTTTGGTGTTACGTAACACAGCATGGCAGTGCCAAACCAGCCAATCATCGCCGCTCCAATTGCTGAAGTTATATGATCATAGCCCGGAGCAATATCGGTGGTAAGCGGCCCTAAAGTGTAGAATGGTGCTTCGTGGCATAATTCAAGCTGCTTTTCCATATTCTCTTTGATCATATGCATAGGGACGTGGCCTGGCCCTTCGATCATAACTTGGCAATCATGCTGCCAGGCGATTTTAGTTAATTCGCCTAAAGTTTTTAATTCGCTAAATTGGGCTTCGTCATTAGCGTCAGCAATTGAGCCGGGGCGCAGGCCATCACCAAGAGAAAAGGCCACGTCATATTGATTCATGATGTGGCAGATTTCTTCGAAATTTGTATAAAGGAAATTTTCTTTGTGATGGGATAAACACCATTTCGCCATAATCGAACCACCGCGAGAAACAATACCGGTGGTGCGGTTAGCGGTCATCGGAACATAAGGCAAACGTACGCCGGCGTGAATTGTGAAATAATCAACGCCTTGTTGTGCCTGTTCAATCAAAGTGTCGCGGAAAATTTCCCAGGTTAATTCTTCAGCAATACCGCCAACTTTTTCTAAAGCCTGATAAATCGGCACCGTTCCAACTGGCACCGGGCAATTGCGCACAATCCATTCGCGGATATTGTGAATATTTTTACCGGTGGATAAATCCATCAAAGTATCAGCGCCAAAGCGTGTGGCCCAAATCATTTTTTCCACTTCGTCTTCTACGCCCGAAAAAATCGCCGAATTGCCAATATTAGCATTAATTTTTACCAGAAAATTGCGGCCAATAATCATTGGTTCTGATTCGGGGTGGTTGATGTTATTTGGAATAATGGCGCGGCCTGAGGCAATTTCACTGCGCACAAATTCTGCGGTGATAAATTTGGGAATTTTAGCGCCAAAAGTTTCGCCTTTGTAATCAGAGGCAGCGGCCATTTTTTCGCGTGTCATATTTTCGCGAATTGCCACATATTCCATTTCTTTGGTTATAACACCGGAGCGGGCATAAGCCAATTGCGTAGGTTTTTTTCCTGCTTTGGCTCTGAGTGGTTTGAAATTTGATAAATCAAATTCTGGCACCGGGTTGGTATTGGTCCCAAGGCCGTTATCTTCTGGCTTCACAGCTCTTCCTTGATAAAACTCAACATCATCACGCTCAAGAATCCATTGTTGGCGCGGGCGCGGCAGGCCTGTGTTTAAATCAATTTTATCAGCAAAATTTTGATCAGTGTAAGGGCCTGAAGAATCATAAACTACGAATGATTTATTTTCTGATTTTGTGGAAAGAGAAATTTGGCGCATGGCCACTTCCACATCGGAAAAATTTTCGCTTGGAACGTAAATTTTTTGTGAGGCGGGCAGGGAGCCTAAAGTTAATTTTTTTGTGATTTTGTTACTCATTGTGGGCACCTATTTTTAGCTTATTTTCAAATTTGCATCGTTTTTCGCGCATCTTGCTTTTGTAAATGTATGCGAGGACAGAGATAGTATGGCGCTGTCATGCATTCGATTAGTTTTATTCTAGATTGGATGAGCTGGCGGATTTGACCACAAACTTATTTGGACGCATTGGTCGCGATACGATACGACTATAATAAAAGTGGCTGATCAGGGCTGCAAGCAAAAAACAGACCAACATCGAAACTACAGTGTCGCTTAAGAAATGTACGCCTTTTAACATTTGATAAATTCCGCAAATCCATCCCATGATTACACCGCTCAACAAACCAATTATTCGATGCGATTTTTTTTCAAAAACAAAAAATAAAATCATCAATGTAAAGCCCGTGACGGCATGGCCCGCCGGAAAACATTTTCCAGGTTTTGCATCCATATTTTGTAAGTTTCCTTTTCGCAATTCTGTTACATTTAGATTGGGATTTTTTTCAATAATTTTGCTGTAAGCGTAATTACCATCATAAATTATTAATTGATTTGGGCAGTAAATATTAGTGAATTTTTTTATATTTCCGGCAATTAAAGGAATTAGTGCGAAGCCTAGAAATATAAGGGCAAAACGGTGGCGATTGTGAAAAATAAATGGGCCAGGTTTTTTGCTTCTGAAAGCAAAAATTGTTAGTACAAAAAATATAAAAATAGCCGCGCCAAGCAATATCTTCGGCATTTTATAAAAAATGGCTTTTTTGATAGGCTCATTTGCGTCAACCAGCCAGGTTTTATTAGAAAAATTGAAGAAATGATTTTGTAAATTTACGTCAAGATCAGAGTAATTAAAAAACAGCACAGCAGCAGCCAGCAAGATTAAATCAATAGTAATCCAAAAATTAATTTCGCTAATTTTGTTGGAAATTTTTAAGTTCACCATTTTGGAATAAATAACTCGCAGTTTGATAATAGCTAATAGCTTCTTCTAAATCTTCTTCGTCATAATTTTCTGTTGGTTCTTCGCGAGAGCCATTCCAGCCAAATTTCTCTAAAGTTACATTGTAAAATTTAGCCTGCTTTTTTGGCTTCAAAACATAAAGCTTATTCTTTTTGAAATAACCAATGTCGGTGTAAGTGCTAATAAAAGAATGTTCATCAATAGTTTTTTCATTGAGTATAACATCGGTGCCAAAAAATTTTGATTTATAGCTCAAATTCATAATACCGAAAAGGGTTGGGGTAATATCAATTTGGCTGACATTTTTTTCAAAAATTCTTGGTTTGATAAGTTTTGGTGCATAAAAAATTACCGGGATTTGATAGCGCCATAAAGGAACTTCCGTATTACCAGCGCTGCCGGCGCAATGATCAGCAACAAAAATGAAAATTGTATTATCGAACCAAGGTTTTTTGCGCGCTTCTTCAAGTAATTTTCCTATAGCATAGTCACTATATTTGACAGCACCATTGCGGCCAGTTTTCGGTTTTATATCAATTCTTCCTTCAGGGTAAGTGAAAGGGCGGTGGTTAGAAGTGGTCATTGCAAAATTCAAAAATGGCTTACCTGCCATAAAAGATTTATCAGCTTCACTTATAGTCTTTCTGAATAAATCCTCATCAGAAACGCCCCAGGCATTTGAAAAAGAAATTTCATTGCTGGAAAAATTTCTGCGATCAACAGTTTTAAAACCATTATTGGAGAAAAAATAATTCATATTATCGAAATAGCCGTCCCCACCATAAATAAATTTCGCCTCATAGCCGCGTTCTTTCAGCGGGCTTGAAATATTAAACAAATTTTCATTATGCGGGCGGCGGACGATTGAATTTCCTGGCGTTGGAGGAGTTGAAAGGACAAGTGCCTCAAGCCCTCGGACGGTGCGAGTTCCCGTGGCTTTTAAGCCTGTAAAAAATAGGCCTTCTTTTGCTAAAGCATCCAAATTCGGTGTAATATTTTGGTCATTACCAAAGGCAGCCATGAAATCAGCACTCATGCTTTCAAGTGCTATTAAAATTACGTTATATCTTTTTTCTGGCCCCATTTTTGGATGTGGAATCAAACGCGAAATATCTTCATCATTGAGGAACTCTGAGTGTGGCTCTTGCCCCGCAATTTTTTCACGCACCTTTGCAAGCGCTTCTTTTTGCTCCATCGAAAGATAAAGTTGGAGGTAATCTATCTGGTTATTGCGATAGGCTGAAAAAAGTTGGTAAATGCCATTTTCCGCAGCTTCGTTGATGTAATTGTTTCCTGAAATCCTGCTTATTTTTGAGCTATCAACAGTGAAAAAGGCAAGCAGTAATAAAGTGCAAAAAATAGCGAATTTTTTTAGACGCGATGAGAAATTTTTAACTTTTGGCTGAATAATTTTTTTGTAAGTAAAAAAGAAAATTACTGCTGAGGCGACAAAAATCATTCCGAATATTTGGAAAACAGGATAAGATTCTACTATATTGCTGATCACTTCTGTGGTATAAATCAGGTAATCAACGGCGATAAAATTAAATCGCATGTGAAATTCGTCCCAAAAAACTATTTCTGAGACGAAGGAAAAGATGAAAATATATAACAGCAAAAAGTAAAAAATGCCGTTTATGATTTGGTGTTTTTTTGAGTTAAAAAATTTATTCGGAATTAGAGTAAAATAAAGCAACGCTGGCAGAGCAAAATAAGCCAAGGTAATTAGATCAAAAAATAAACCGACTGCATAAACCTTCATTACCAGAAGCGGAGAAAAACTAATTTCTTTTCTTTCCCAAATTAAAAAAATTGTTCGCAGCAAAAATGACAGTGAGGCGAAGATAAGAAAGATTTGAGCCCAAGAAAATGATTTAAAAAATTTACGATTTTTTTTCATTTCTTAAACATTTGTAACATTCGCCAAGTTACTAAAAATCCGCCAAAAATATTCACCGAAGCAATGGCGATAGCTAAGAAGGCGAGCATTGAAATTAAAGAGAAAGATTTAGCTGAGCCAAGCGTAATTATGGCGCCAACAATGATAACTCCAGAAATAGCGTTAGTTACGGACATCAGCGGGGTGTGCAGTGCAGGCGTAACTTTCCAAACTACGAAATAACCCACAAAGCAAGCCAAAACAAAAATAGTAAATCCAAAAATAAATGGATCAGATCCACCGCTTTGTGATACTGAATAACTGAGTTCAGCTATTTTTTTAACCAGCAAATCAGAGTTATGAGTAATCTGATCGGAAATTTCGATTATTTCTTGTAGGTTGCTCATATTAGTTATGTATTTTTAAGTAAAATTTGAGGTGTTGCGCTAAATCCAAGGCAGAATTTGTGAGTTCTAATACGTTATAGACTAAATCATGATAAATCAGGAAAAAAGCTAAAAAATACCCAACCTTTGTCAATTAAAACTTATGCGTTTTTTATAAAGAAACAAAGCGAAAGCAGCGCAAACCAGGCAATAAATTAGATTCCAATTAGCCATTGAAAGATGCAGAAATTTGAAATTTGGTTCATCACATCTGACCGCTTTAGTGTTTAGTATTGCTGTTCTTAGCTCTTCTAAATCCTCGATTTTTTCAAGGCTTAGTACAGAGCAATTTGCTGGCCCTTTGAAAATTTTTTTCTCAACTCCACTATGATAAAAAGCTAATGCGGCATTACAAAATAAAAGAAAAACGCAGAAGAAAAAGAGCGAATTTTTTAACTTTTTCAATTTAAAAAAACCTAGAGCAATGCCACTCACGGCAATGATAGCAAAGAAGGGCCAGCGTTGATAAACGCATAAAATACAAGGCTGATAATCGAAAATAAATTGGCTTATATAAGCAAGAATAAGAGCAAATCCGGCAACACAAAAAAGTAATAGAAGCAAAGAGTTGATAGAAATTTTGTTTAAAAATCTGGATGGTAATTTCATAAACTCAAAACAGATTTTGCCAATTTTTTGCGCAGTTCAACTGCTGGCTGGTCAAAGGGGTTAATATTTTTGGCATAAGCAATTATAATAGTTTCTAAGAACATCCGCATCATTAAGCTTCCCAACACTTCTTCATCAATTTTTTTGATAGTGAAAATTCTAATCGGCAATTTTTTGCGATTCAAAACTTCGATAGTTGTTTCTTGCTCTATTCCAACAATTTTGCTTAATTTTTTGCCACCAAATAAAGTTTTGCAACTTTTTAAATCTTTTATGGCGAAATCATGAGGTGGTTTTTTATTGGTAATAAAAGTGAAAAATTTGTCTTTTGGTCCATCTAAATAAAGTTGCAGCTGGCTGTGTTGATCAATTGTGCCCATTGAGTTTATGGGTGTTGAGCCAAAATTATTTTTCCCTAAAGATTCTGCCCAAAGCTGTCTATACCAATCAGTGAAATTTTTTAGATTATCAACATAAGGCATGATCACATTATTAAAAAAGCCGCTTTCGTAAAGAGCTAGTTGGGTTGCACAGGAATTGCTTACTTCTTCTTGATTTAGAAAATTTTCAATAATCTTTTTTGCACCTTTGCGAACGGCCGCTACATCAACGCCGGCAAGCATCGCTGGCAATAGACCAACAATTGAAAAGCAGGAATATCTGCCGCCGATTCTGTCACAATGAGAAGTAATTTCAGCGCCGATTTCTTTAGCGATTTTGGCTAGAGAATTTGTTTTGGATTCAGTGATAAAAAGAAATTGTTCAGCAAAGTTTTTGATTTTTGCTTTCTTGATTTCTTCTAAAATTATCAATGTTTGGCAGAGGGTTTCAATAGTTTCGCCTGATTTGCTTATGACTAAAAAAAATGTATTTTTTAAGTCAATTTGAGTTAGGCAATTTTTAACCGTGGTTGGGTCAATAGATTCAAGAAATTCTAATTTATGAAATTTACTATTGTGACCAAAAGCGCTTAGAGTTTTGCCGCCAAGGCTTGATCCTCCTACGCCAAGCACAAGAATTTTTTTATATGAAGAAATTTTTTTGCAAAAATTTTCCATTAATTTCAAATCTTGCCCATCAAAAATTACGTCAATAAAAGCGAGCTTTTTTTCCTTAATTTCTGTGCGTAAAATTTCGGCAGATTTTTGGCAATCCTTCTGCAATCTTTTTAAATTTTTAAGAGAAGAAATATTTTTGAATTGCTCGGAATATAGAGAAATAGGCATTGGAGATAGGGTTATTGAATTTTATGCTTGTTCTAGTTCTGAGAATTTTTAAAGTGAAGAGCTTGTAATATTGGAATGGGCCCCTAAGTTTAGTTGTTCTTTCCATAAGATGGCTGGGTAGCAAAGTGGTAATGCAAGAGCCTGCAAAGCTTTTATGCGTCGGTTCGATTCCGACCCCGGCCTCCAATTATTCCCGTCTCCAATTATTTTTTTCTCTTCTCAATTCTTGGTGATCTAAGATAAATTGGTTCTAGGTTTTCTGTGGTCTCAAAATTTTCTTGAAATCTTTCGTAGGCTAGAAGCCCTACTAGCTCAGCTGTTACCTCATCTTTTCCTTCTTCCATTTCAAAGCTGCGATTTTGTTTTTGCAAAATTTCAGCAGCAATTTTTTTGCCAGAACCGCAGAGGAAAAAATTGGTTTTTGGTAAAATTTCTAAAAGCTCTTCAACTCTTGCTAAAAAAGGCTCAGTGACTTGTTCTATTTTTTGATTTTTGGAAAAAAATTCAGCACAAAAAAATTCATCCATACTGGCATCAATTACAGTGAAAATTTTTCCTGATTTATAGCGATATTTATAAGCAATGGCCTCGCAGGAGTTAACCAAGATTAATGGCAGGTTGGTGGCAATTTTAAGGGTGCGGGCCACGCTAAGCCCAATTCTACTTGCAGTGAAACTGGCAGGGCCGTTGGTGGCGGCAATCAAATCTAAATCTTCATACCAAATTTTGTTTTGTGTTAGCGTTTTCTCAATTTCAAAAATTAGTAGTTCGGACTGTTTATTATTTTCATAAACAATATTTTTGCTGAGAATTTTTTGCTCAGAAAGCAACGCTACCGACAGGCAGGAAGAAGTACTAAAAGCCAGCGTTTGCATTAGTTAATGACGCCCTTCACGCTTGGAACATCTAGCGAAAAAGTAGGGATTCGGACATTGAAAATTTTATCATCAACTGCGTTGCCTATTTTTTTCATTTGATATTCGCCCGTCATTATGCCTGAAGGGTGGCGCAAATGAACGCCGCTGCTATATTGATATGAGCAATTTGGTCGGATAAGCGGCTGTTCTCCCACCACTCCTTCGCCACTTACTTCTTGCAAATTGCCTTTCTCATCAAAGATACGCCAATGACGATTTAGAAGTTTTATGGAATCAAGGCTTTTATTGTCGATTCTGATATGATAAGCCCAAATGAATAAATCGCCAAGAACACTGGATTTACTGTCAATAAATTCTGGCCAAACTGTAATTTGAATATCGCTAGTAATGGCGGTATAAGGGCTGGTTAGAGAGCCGCAACTAATGTCTGGTAGGCTTTCTTCAATTTTATTGAATTTTGATAATCTTGCCATTTTGTGAAAATATTTAATTCATGCGGTCGGTCATATCAACCACGCGCATTAATTCTTTTAAATCGGTGATTCCGGAGACTACTTTTTGTACACCGTCTTCAACCATTGGTACAAAACCTTCTTTTAAGGCGTGAGCCATCATTACTTTGCGGTTGGCGCCACTAACTATTAAATCGTCGAGTTCGCGGTCAAAAGGTAAAATTTCACAGATCACCACGCGCCCTTTATAGCCTGAGCCACCACATTTTTCACAGCCCTGCGCCTTATAAATTTTGTCGACATTACTATATTTAGGGCCAAGTAGCCTTTTTTCAAATGCACTAACTTCAGATTCTTTTTTGCAATGGAGGCAAAGTTTTCTAGCTAGACGCTGTGCAACCACGCAAATCAAGGAGCCAGACATCAAATAATTTGGTACGCCAATATTCATTAAACGCGGAATAGCGCTCAAAGCATCGTTGGTGTGTAAGCTGGTATAAACTTGGTGGCCGGTCATAGCTGCTTGAATAGCGGTAATAGCTGTTTCCGAATCACGAATTTCACCAACCAGAATTACATCTGGGTCCTGACGTAATATGGCTTTAATACCGGAAGCAAAATCCATGCCCACATCGCTGCGAATATTTGACTGGCGGATTAGCGGTATATGATATTCCACCGGATCCTCCAACGTCATTATGTTTTTATCGATTGAATTTATGTAACTTAAAACCGTGTAAAGCGTAGTGGTTTTACCAGAGCCGGTTGGGCCGGTAAGAATAATCACGCCTTCCGGCCGTTGTACCATTTTTTTGATTAAATTCATGCTGTGCTCGGAAAAACCAAGCTTATCCAAAGTTAGGATAGATTGCTTTTCGTCCAAAATACGCATGACGATATTTTCGCCATTGATAGTGGGATGGGTTGAAACACGAAAATCAATTTTGCGGCCCAGGATTTCGGAATTGATACGCCCATCTTGCGATTTTCTAGTTTCCGCGATATTCATGCTCGAAAGAATTTTAATACGAACGGCGATCGCCGACCAATAATCTTTGTGAATGCTGCGAATTTGTGCCATCTTGCCGTCAATACGATAACGTATGCGCAAGAAACTATTTTCCGGTTCAAAGTGTAAGTCAGAGGCGCCACGATGCACCGCGTCAGTTAAAATGGCATCCACCAAGCGCACCATCGGGCTTTTATAATCGCCCTTAAGCTGCGTTTCATCATTGATATTTTTATTATTTCCGGCGCTTTCAATTTCCTTCAAAATGCCTTCGATCGACATTTCATAGTCATAATATTGATCGATGGCCTGCAGAATATCAGCTTCTGGCGTATAAACCGGATTGATATGAAAATTTGGCGGGAAATAACGGCGCACTTGGTCAATTGCCACAATGTCAAAAACGTCCGCCATGGCCACAGTGATGGAATCATGCGTATAAGAAACGGGAATTATTTTACTGTGAGTGGCAAAATCTTTCGGAACTTTTCGAACCAGCTTGGCATCAATGATTGACGATTTTATATCGAATTTAGTAATACCGCTTGATTCATTTAAAATCTCGCCCAATGCCCCTTCTGAAATAAAGCCCATATCCACCAAAATGGCGCCAATAGTTTTTACACCTTTTAGGCGTTCGCGTTCTTTGAGGGCTATGGTTAACTGATCTTGGGAGATAACTTTTTTCTCTACCAATTTTGCACCAAGATCGGCATTAACTAATGAGGTTGGCATTTTATGTTTGAGTAAAATGGGGATTGTTTTGAAGAAAAGGGCGTAGACTATGCCCAAATTCATTCGTCATCAATTTTTCAGAAATTTTGAGCGATTTTTTAAAAAAACTTTGTAGCTGTATTAACAAGTCGCAAAAATTTCTTAAAAAATTAGAAAAAATTTGTGGAAAAGCGGTGGCGAATGAATTTGAATACAGGCCTCTGTATCATCTTTTGGCTCGCTTCATTGTCAAGAAAGCAAACTTTTTTGGAATAATTCATGTCAGTTGTTACTCGTTTTGCTCCATCACCAACGGGATATTTACATATCGGCGGAGCGCGCACGGCACTTTTTAACTATCTTTTTGCCAAACATCATGGCGGGAAATTCTTACTAAGAATTGAGGATACAGATGAAAAAAGATCCACAAAAGAAGCTATCGATGCCATCCTACAGGGCCTTGATTGGCTTGGTCTGAAGTATAACGGAGACTATTTTCTGCAATCAAAAAATTTTGCTCGCCACCAGGAAGTTGCCCAGAAGTTGCTTGA
>CAZCWN010000002.1:62202-67249 GCA_964502375.1 uncultured Rhizobium sp.
GCAGATTTGAGTTCTTCTTAGAGGCGCTTGTTCTGCTTGAAAAAAATCAGGCCTATTTATGTTACGTTTCAGCTGAAGAATTAGATGAAATGCGCAAGGCGGCAGAAAAAAAGGGCGAAGTTTTTCGTTTTAAAAGCCCGTGGCGCGATAAAGTGCAATCGCAATCTTCGACAGTAAAGCCGGTAATCAGAATTAAAGCCCCGCTTGAAGGCGAAACAGTGATTAATGATTTAGTGCAAGGCGAGGTGCGAGTAAAAAATTCTGAGCTTGATGATCTAGTAATGCTGCGTTCCGATGGCACTTCAACTTATATGATGGCTGCTGTGGTGGATGATCATGATATGAATATAACCCACATAATTCGTGGAGATGATCATCTTACTAATGCTTTTCGGCAAAAAATAATCTATCAAGCCATGGAATGGCGCGTGCCGGAATTCGCTCACATCCCGCTTATTCACGGTTCTGACGGCGCCAAGATGTCAAAACGCCACGGTGCCACTTCGGTTATCGAATATAAAGATATGGGTTATTTACCAGAAAGTATGCGTAATTACTTGCTGCGCCTGGGTTGGTCGCATGGTGATGATGAAATTATTTCCGGCCAACAGGCAATTGAATGGTTCACACTAGATAGAATTGGCAAATCGCCCTCACGCTTTGATTTTATTAAGCTCAATCATATCAACAAACATTACATAAAAGAAAAAAGCGAAGAAGAATTAATGAGTTTGTTGGTTCAGAAGCCAATCTTTAACCGGCGTCCAATCAGCCCGAAAGAGGGTGCAAGGTTTTTGCGTGCTTTAAAATTTCTCAAAGAAAGAGCAGAGCTTATTAATGACTTAGCAGAAGGCCTTGAAATCTATTGTGATGACTTTCGTGGAAAATTTGATGAAAATGGAAACAAAATTCTCAAAGAAAAAAAATCATTAATTATTGATTTGTGTGCTCTCTTTAATGATTTGCAAGAGTGGAGCCATGATGAAATTAAAAATTCTCTTAATAATTTTGCTGTTGCGCGAGCCCTTAAAATTAAAGACCTTGGCCCAGTTCTGCGCCTAATTTTAACCTTTTCCTCAGCTTCTGGGGGTGGAATTTTTGATGTAATAGATGTTATAGGAAAAGAAGAGGCTTTAGCGCGCCTCGACTTTGCTCTAAAGGCTGCGTCATAGTTTTTAATTGATTTTCCGGCTTAGTCCTTATGCTTATAATTTCACAGGAAAGCCTTCCAAAAAACTCTTAATTAATTCGTGCCAAATAATGCCTAAGAACTTTTTATTTACTTCGGAATCGGTTTCGGAAGGCCATCCCGATAAAATTTGCGATCAAATTTCTGACACTCTTGTTGATGCCTACATAGCCAAGGACCCATACTCCCGCTTGGCTATAGAAACTTTTGTCACCACTAATAGAGTGGTGATTGGCGGAGAAATTCGTGCTCCTGAAATTTCTCATAAAGAAATTGAAAATTTGATTCGCACCACAGTGAAAAATATTGGTTATGAGCAAAAAGGTTTTCATTGGGAAAATCTAGAAATTACCAATTTGCTTCACTCTCAATCTCCTGATATTGCTAGAGGAGTTGATGCCTTTGAAAACAAGGATGAAGGCGCGGGGGATCAAGGAATCATGTTTGGTTATGCTTGCCGCGAAACTGAAGTGTTAATGCCCGCTACTATTTATTACGCACATCGCATTTTGCATAATATTATGGATGCGATCAGAGCAGGGGAGCTTGTAGGCCTTGGCCCGGATGCCAAAAGCCAAGTAACTTTATGGTATGAAAACGGCCAGCCGGTGCGCGCTGAAACAATTTTGGTTTCCATCCAACATAAAGAAGACATGACGCAAGAACAAGTGCGCCATTTAATCCGCCCTTATGTAGAAAATTCTTTACCAAAGGATTGGATGTGTAGAGAAGATAAATTCTTGGTTAATCCCACTGGTAAATTTGTAATCGGGGGGCCGGATGGCGATGCTGGGTTAACAGGCCGTAAAATTATTGTTGATACATACGGTGGTGCTGCTCCACATGGTGGTGGCGCTTTTTCGGGAAAAGACCCAACCAAGGTTGACCGCTCTGCTGCCTATATGGCGCGCTATTTGGCTAAGAATATTGTTGCTGCCGGCCTTGCTGACCGTTGCACCATTCAAATTGCCTATGCCATTGGTCTTTCCAAGCCTCTTTCGCTTTATGTTAGCAATCACAAAACTGGGGTAGCTGGTGAAGACTTAGTTAAAATTATTAATGAGCTTGTTGATTTAACTCCGCGTGGAATCCGCACTCATCTTGGTTTAAATCGGCCAATATATAAACGGACGGCCACTTATGGGCATTTTGGCCGTGAACCGGAAGCCGATGGCGGATTTTCTTGGGAAAGGGTCGAGCTGGCGGAAAAATTGAAAAAAATGGTGTGATATGAGTTATTTGGCGATTTTCTTTGGCGGCGGATTAGGAGCGATTGCACGTTTCACTATTTCACTATTTGTTTCCAGGCGCGTCTCAGAGGCTTTCCCCTGGGCTACTTTGAGCGTTAATTTTATTGGAGCGCTTTTTATTGGTGTGATAGTAGAGCTTCTGGCCCTGAAATATTCTGCATCAGAAAATCTGCGTTATTTTTTGGTAACAGGCTTTTTGGGTGGTTTTACAACTTTTTCTACCTTCTCGCTAGAAAGCGCTCTGCTATGGACTAGAGGTGATTATTGGCTTCTTACAGGATATATTTTTGCTTCAGTTTTTGGGACAATTATCGCAGTTTTGGGCTCTATGCATTTTGTTAGAATTTTTCTTTAAAAGATGATCTTAATTCAGGTAAATCAAGAGTTTGCAGGTCTTCGTCTTGATAAATTTATTTGTCGCAAATTTGATATTTCTTTTGGCCTGGCACAGAAAATAATTCGTGAAAAAAAAGTTAAGGTTAATGGTAATAGGGTTGATGCAGCCTACAAAACCCAGCTTTCAGATCAGGTTGAAATTTTTGCTAATCTTGCAAAGCGCTTTGAAATCCATAAAAAAAAGCCGATAATTTCTGACGATAAAATTAAAAAATTTCGTTCTTGGATAATTTTTGAAGACGAAAATTTAATAGCTATCAATAAGCCATCAGGCCTTGCAACACAAGGGGGGAGCAGCGTTGATATTTCAGTGGATGATTTTTTGGCGCCACAAAATTTACAGCTTGTGCACCGCTTGGATAAAGATACTAGCGGCATTTTATTGCTCGCCAAAAATTCTGCAGCGGCAGATTTTTTAACTTTGGCTTTCAAAAATAAAACTATTGCCAAGGCCTATCTGGCGCTGGTTTGTGGTTCAGTTAAAAAAGAATCCGGCGTAATTAACATTCCGCTTAGAAAAAAAATCCTTGGTAAAAATGAAAAAGTTCAGCCTGATTTTGATGAAGGAAAAGAAGCTATAACTGAATTTAAATTGCTGAAAATTTTCAAAAAAAAATCTGTCAAAAAAATTCTAACTCATGGCTTTTCTGAGGAAGAAGAAAAAGACGAAAGCTATTCGCTGCTTGAGTTAAAGCCGCTTACCGGGCGCACTCATCAATTACGCGTTCATTGTAAAGAAATTGGCCATCCTATTTTAAACGATGTAAAATATGGTGGTAAAAAAACTTTGCGCAAAGAGGTGTGCAAGCGCCTTTGTCTTCACGCTTATAAAATTGAAATTGCTGATTACTTTGGAAAAAAGCTGGAAATTAAAACTGAAATGCCGGAATTTATTAGAAAACCTATTTATTAAATAGTTTTTAAACCCAGAACTCACACCAAATTTAAACCCAAATATGCCGAGAATTCACCATTTTCTTGGCTTGTGCGCGCTTGTTTTTATTGCAAGCAAAGCGCAAGCAGTCACCTTAAGCGCTGGACAAACTGATTATGTTACAACTGAAGACATAACCACCAGCGGCGTTGCTATTAGCAGTTCTTTATCAGGCTCAAGTTCTAGCCCTAATAAAATCACTAAACTTCACACAATCACCACCGGCAACTCAGGTGCGACTTCAAGCGCCTACGGAATAAAATCAACCGGCAGTTACAATCAAATTACTAATAGCGAAGGGGCTAATATTTTTACTACCGGCAGTTCAGGCCGTGGCATTAGCATTGCCAATTATTCTTCGGTAATAAATGCGGGAACGATCAGCACACAAGGCACCACTTCCTATGGCATTTATGCTGGTGGCAGTAATAACTCAATCAGCAATTCGGGCCTAATTTCTACCGCCAATACTACTTCCTATGGTATTTATCTAAACGGCAGCAACAACACAGCCAGCAATTCCGGAACTATCTCAACCAAAGTTTATGGAATTTATGCAAGTGGGGATGTCAATTCGATCAGCAATTCTGGCATAATTACTACTTCTGATTCGGCCAGTGCACATGGTATTTTTCTTAGCACCGGCAGCGCTTCAACTGCAAGCGCCACTAGTTACAGCACAATAAATAATTCGGGCACAATCAATTCCAGCGGTAACGGAATTTATACGAAAGATGCTTACACCCAACTTACCAATTCTGGTGTGATTAATAGCGCGGCGGGGTCAAGCATTTATGGCATTAGAACTGAAGGCGATAATTCAACTATTAACAATTCTGGCAGCATTAATTCTACAACTTATGCAATTTATAATTCTGGCCAAAATTCTGTAATCAATAATTCTGGAAGCCTTGAGGGCGGCGTTTTTATTGGCCCGGGCGTTTTAAATATTTTGGGCGGAAGCATAAATGGGGTGGTTGAGGGCAGCACAAGTGGCATTGTGAATATTGGATCAAACTCCATTCAATCAGTAGTTTTTAATCAAAGTGTCGCATTCTCGGGCTTATCATCTTTAAATATAAACTCTGGCAGCACTTTAAATTCTTATGCGGCAATCACGGCGGATGAAATTTTTATCGGTGAAAATTCAACGCTTTTGCTCAATAGCGGTTCTTCAATAAGCGGTGCTATCAAAGCTGTGGGCAGTGAGAGCGGCACATTAGGAGCCTGTCGCAAATCTAACTTCCCAAGAAAATTAACCAAAAAAATCTCAAAGAA
>CAZCWN010000003.1:0-49676 GCA_964502375.1 uncultured Rhizobium sp.
GACCAATCCTAAAAAAAACTACTGTAATATGCAAGGTTAGTTTAGTATGCTATAGGTTAATTGAAATATAACGCGACAACAAGCTTAGAGATTATAGCGCTTCTATACTTCGCTCTAACTCCACATGCGCCTTCACATCATGCACCCGCAGAAAATCTACTTTTTTTTCGATTAAATATTTTGACACGGCCAGCGTTTTTTGAGTGCGATCGCCGTCAATTTGTAGTTCATCAAGAAATCTTTTTTTGGAATGGCCAATATAAAGTGGTAATCCTAAGGCTCTGTAGCTGTCGATGCTTTTTAAAATGCGGATTGATTGTTTCTGGTTCTTACCAAAACCAATTCCTGGATCAAAGATTAATTGCGATTTTTTGACATTTCTTGCCAACAAATAAGCAATTTTTTCCTGCGCCCAATCGATAATTTCTTTATTAATATTGAGATATGGATTGACGACCAGCTTAGGATTTGCAGGCACCGACAGGCTGTGCATCAGAATTGTTATGAGATTTTTTTCAGCGATAAAATTAATAATTTTTTCATCAACTAATCCACTCACATCATTAACCACATCAATCCCCGCTGCCCAAGCCTTCTCTATGGTCTCAAAATGGTAAGAATCGATACTTACGGAAATTTTTTTTCCAGTTTTTTGAGTAAAATTTTTTACTTCAGAAATTATTGCAGGCAGAATTTTTTCTAAACGCCGCCATTCCTCTTCTGCGCTTATTTTTATTGCCTGTGGGCGGGTTGATTCAGCGCCAATATCAATCACATCAACACCCTCAGCAAGCATTTGTTTTGCGTGATTTAAGGCCGCATCAAATGAATTAAATTTGCCGCCATCAGAAAATGAATCGGGAGTAACATTGAGAATACCAACTATCTTAGTTACCATTTTCTCTCAAATTTCTTACGCAGAATAATCGCAACTAGATTGAGCAAGATCAAAAACCCTAATAACACTAAAATAGCCGCAGCAGTTTTTTCAGCAAAGCCGGTTTCCGGGCTGTCAGACCACAAATAAATTTGCACTGGTAAAACTGTTGTAGGGTCAAAGAAACTATGCGGGATATCAGCAATAAAGGCCACCATACCAATCATTAGAAGGGGCGCCGTTTCACCAAGAGCGCGTGAAATTGCTAGAATTGTGCCAGTCATAATTCCTGGGATGGAAAGCGGCAAAAGATGATGCAGAACAATCTGCATTTTTGATGCGCCAAGCGCAGCCGCACCATCACGAATTGAGCTAGGAATTGAGCGAATAGTGTTGCGCGTGGCAATAATTATTACGGGTAGAACCAACATGAATAATGTCATACCCCCAACCAGGCTGGATGAACGGGGCAAATTCAGGAATTGCAAATATACAGTAAGTCCAAGCAGGCCATAAATTATTGAAGGGATAGCGGCCAAATTATTGATGCTAATTTCGATAATATCAGTGAAACGGTTTTTGGCGGCAAATTCTTCCAAATAAAAGGCGCACATCACCGCAATTGGGAAGGCCAAAGCAAGAAAGATCAGCATTACAAAAACGGATCCAGTTAAGCCGGCCCCAATTCCTGCTATTTCAGGTTCGCGCGAGTCAGCAAATTGAAAAAATTGCCAATTAAAAACTTCTCTCACCTGTTTTTCAGCGGATAAACTGGTAAGCCAGGAAAGTTGCTTTTGGTTCAGCGCCGCCGAATTTTTATATTTAAAATACATATCAGCTTTTGAAGAAACGCTGAACCAGAAAATCGATTTTTGGCCTAGATTCTGCGTAGTTTTTTCAATCTGCTTCTTTAATTCCAGATTGCTGATTTTGCTTAAGATTTGATAAAGAGAATTTATTTCAGAGAGCTCGTCGGCCTCAGGAAAACGGTGCTTTAAAGCATCTTTAACCAATTGGCGATAATCAATTTCTGCAGGATCGTTTTTTTCTGATAAATCAATTTCAAGAGCAATTTCGCTGCGCCAGAAAGCCCGTTGGCCCTTTATCAAAATCATGCCAAATAAAAGCACTAGAAATGCCAAAGCAAAGCTGATCGATAACATTCCATAGAATCGAAATCTTTTTTCCTGGGCGTGACGCTGTTTCAGATTTTGAATTTTTGATTTTGTCATTGTCTGCAGTGCTTAGTGAGTGCCCATTGTCTTTATCTTGTCTCGGGGCGAGGTAAGGCTCTTTGGAAAGTGATATCTAAACAAAATTAGCATAAGATTTATCCGTATTTTTTCTTATAATTTTTAATCACTGCCAAAGCGATAACGTTGAAAATAAAGGTGAAGATAAACAAGGTGAGCGCCAAAGCAAAGGCGGCCAAAGTTTTTGGGCTGTTAAATTCCTGATCACCAATCAATAAAGTAACGATTTGAGCAGTAGCAGTAGTAACGGAATTTAAAGGATTAAAAGTCATTTTGGCTACCAGCCCAGCCGCCATTACCACAATCATTGTTTCGCCAATAGCCCGCGAAACAGCTAGGATCACCGCGCCCACAATGCTTGGCATCGCTGAAGGAAGTGCCACTTTTTTTATCATTTCTGATTTAGTGCTACCCATTGCTAAAGCCCCGTCTTTCAAGGCTTGAGGCACAGCGTTTAAAGCATCATCAGTAAGGGAAAGCACGAAAGGAATAATCATCACTCCCATCACAAAACCGGCTCCCAGAGCGCTTTCAGAGGCAATATCAAGCCCAATAGAAGTAAATAAATTTTTCAAAAAAGGGGCGATAGTAATAACGGCGAAATAGCCATAAACCACCGTTGGCACGCCAGCTAATATTTCCAAAACCGGTTTTAAATAATCACGAGTTTGGGGTTTGGCATAAAGGCATAGATAAATCGCTCCCATGATGCCGAGTGGAACCGCAACCAACATGGCAATCAGCGTAATCAATAAAGTTCCGAGAAAAACCGGAATCATCCCAAAAGCGCTGGTGCCTACAGATTGTTCAGCCGTAATCGCCATCTGCGGGTTCCAACTAGTTCCCACGAAAAAATCCAGTGGGTTTATAATTTCAAAAAAACGAACTGCTTCGAATAAAATTGAAGCGGTGATAACAATGGTGATCAAAATACCAATGCCTGCCGTGGTTGATAATATAAGTTCTCCGGCTTTCTCTACATGCTTTTTAGCGTTGAAACCCTGAACATGCAGAGATTTTAGCAAGAAAAAAATCACCACAAAAAGCAGTAGCATTAAAAAAGCTTTGGTTAAGCCATTAAATGAAGTAAAAAAAATGGTAATGGAAAAAATTGCTGACCATAAGGTAAAGCAATAGGTATAGTGAAGCGGTAGCGAAGTGAAGCGGATTTTGCCTTGAGAGTTGCTTTGCCATTCAGCGCGCAGCTTTTTGATATTGCGATTTAGCACTACGGCCAATATCACAGACAAAATCAACGAAAAAATCAGGAAATTCATGAAATGATATGAAGAAAATCAGGATATTTAATGAGCGGCATAATCTAGATCAGGCTAAAGAAATCAAGCTGGAAGGCAATGATTTTGATTATCTAACTAAAGTCATGCGCCAGAAAATTGGTAATAAAATTTTTCTATTTAATGGCCGCGATGGCGAGTTTATGGCAACGATCCAACAAATAGAAAAAAGATTTTTAATCGCCGAAATTAAGGAAAAAATTTCCGATTTAAAAAAGGCCGCCAATATAACTCTGGCCTTTGCGCCGGTAAAAAATGTGCGTATTGATTTTGTCGCCGCAAAAGCCACAGAGCTTGGGGTGGCAAGCTTCCAACCCATCATTACTCAACACACAATTGTGGATAAAATTAACATTGAACGTTTCAAAGCCAATATCAAAGAAGCTTGCGAACAATGCGAAAGAAATGATTTCCCCCAAATTTTTGAGATAAAAAAATTGGACAAATTTTTGCGTGAAGAAAAAAATTCTGAAAAAATATTAATCTTATGCGATGAGTCAGGAGAAGGTAGAAAGGCCAGCAACGTTTTATCAAAAATTTCCCAGGAAAAAATAGGCGATCGCGAAATAGTTATTTTAATCGGCCCCGAAGGAGGGTTTTCTACTGACGAATTTACCCAAATGTATAAATTAAAAAACCTCTACGCGATCAGTTTAGGCCCTAGAATTTTGCGCGCTGATACTGCCATGCTATCAGCATTGACACTGGTTCAGGAGTTTCTTGGTGATTTTAATTAAGTTTTAAAGAGTTAAGGCGTAGGGCGTTAATAACCACAGAAATGGAGCTTAGCGACATCGCAATAGCCGAGAATATTGGATTCAGCAACAAACCAAAAAACGGATAAAGCACACCCGCCGCTAGAGGCACTCCAAGGGCGTTATAAGCGAAGGCAAAAAATAAATTTTGTTTAATGTTTTTTATAGTCTGTTTTGAGAGCTTATAAGCCTTGACGATTTTAGCTAAATCGCCATGCAACAAAATTATTTCAGCGCTTTCAATTGCCACATCAGTTCCTGTGGCCATGGCGATTCCCACATCTGCAGCCACTAAAGCTGGAGCATCATTTATACCATCTCCAACCATTGCTACCGCTATTCCTGACGATTTAATTTTATTAATAATTTCGCTTTTTTTCTGCGGTAAAACTTCAGAAAAAACTTCGGTAATATTTAATTCTTGAGCAACTTTCTCGGCAGTTTTTTTGCTATCTCCCGTGGCCATTATAATTCTTAAGCCAAGATTTTGTAATTCTTTTATAGCCGCAAAACTGGTTGGTTTTATTGGATCGGCCATGGCAATCGCCCCAGCTGGCTTATTATCGATCACTATAAAGACAACCGTTGCACCCTGTTCTTTTAAGGTTTCTGCCTGCGCTAACAGCTCTTTGCAATTCTCCACGGAATTTTCTGCCAATAATTCAGCGTTGCCGATGAGAATTTTTTTATTTTCAACTTCACCCACCACCCCTTTTCCAATTGAGGTGATAAAATTTTTGGCTGAAGAAAAGTTAATATTTTTTTCCTTAGCAGCAGCAACGACGGCCTTTGAAATTGGGTGTTCACTAGTGCTTTCCAGAGCTGCAGCATAAGATAAAATTTGTGCCTCATTAAAATTTTTTGCGGCAATAATTTTAACCAAGCGTGGCCTACCCTCAGTGATGGTGCCGGTTTTATCGATAATAATTGCTTTGATTTTTTCTAACCTTTCCAGGCTTTCCGCATTTTTGATCAAAATTCCTTCGCTTGCGCCCTTTCCAATTGCGGTAATAATAGACATTGGCGTGGCTAACCCAAGGGCACATGGGCAGGCAATAATCAACACTGCAATTGCTGCCACTAAACCGTGCGCATAGGCAGATTCTGTAGCAAAAATTCCCCACAATAAAAATGCGGCCGCAGCAATTGCGATTATTATAGGAACGAACCACAACGAAACCTGGTCGGCCAACCTCTGAATTTGGGTTTGGCCACGCTTAGCCTCATTAACCATTTTGATGATTTGATTCAGCATTGTGTCTTCACCAATTTTTGTAATGCGCATCACAAAAGAGCCATCCTGATTAACTGTAGCGCCGATAACTAGCACCCCGATTGTTTTTCTAACTGGCATTGATTCACCTGTGATCATTGATTCATCTACATTACTTGTGCCTTCAATCAATTCGCCATCACCTGGAATTTTATCCCCTGGCCGAACGCGCAGCAAATCACCCACTCGAATTTCGTGGATGGTAATTTCTTCCTCTTCACCATTTTGCTTAAGGCGGCGGGCCGTGGTGGGGGCCAGTTGCAAGAGAGATTTAACGGCCCGAGAAGTATTTTCGCGCGCTTTTAATTCCAAAATCTGTCCAAGCAAAATTAACAGCGTAATCATTGCTGCAGCTTCAAAATAAAGTTCTACTTCGCCTTGCTTGTTCAAAAAATCTGTAGGAAAAATTTGGGGGAGAAAAGTAGCCACCACACTATAGAGCCAAGCCACACCTGTGCCCATGGCAATAAGTGTAAACATGTTAGGACTGCGATTTTTTATTGATTCCCACGCTCTTCTAAAAAATAAAGAACCAGACCAAAACAACACTGGCGTGGCTAAAGCCAACTGTATAAATTTCGAAATTTTCGCTGATAAAAGATGCAAGCCAAAAAAATGCCCTCCCATATCCAAGATAAACAACGGAATCGTCAGCCACAAAGCAAGCCAGAAGCGCCGCTGTAAATCACGCAATTCAGAATTTTCTTCAACAAGCGGAATATTTTCTGGTTCCAATGCCATACCACAAATTGGGCAATTTCCAGGCCCTACCTGCCAGACCTCGGAATGCATTGGACACGTATAAAATTGGGCAGGATTCGAGGAAGGTTTTAAGGTGGGGGTATAATGGCAGCAGGACATTTATTTATAAGGTTTTGCTGATTTTTATTGATAGCAGAAGTAAGTAAAATGAAAGCTGATGGCGGAGTATGGGTCCTTAGTACAAAGAAATCTCCACTTTTATTCATATCAATATTTCCAGGACTGGAAACCTATTTAGGGTTAACTAAAAATTTCGAGAGCCTTCTGCAAGCAAATTCTTATGTATCTCCAGCAAAATTTTTATAGCACCAAGCAAAAAAACGAAGTTAAATGCGCCAATGTCATTTAGTCTCATGAATATTGATGATATTATAGGCCAACAAATCTCCTAGAAGCTAATTATCAGGGTATGCAGATAGCAAAAAAATTGGTGAGAACAAACGGTAGGTTTTGATTGTACTAATATTGATGGCGGAAGAGAAGGGATTCGAACCCTTGATAGAGCTTTTGACCCTATACACACTTTCCAGGCGTGCGCCTTCAACCACTCGGCCACTCTTCCATGATTAAGGGCCTCCCATCTAAGAAGGCCCTTATATAAATAATGCTCTTTTTTTAATCAGATAATATTTCTTCTAATACTCAACCAACTATCATCCTATCCTGGCCCTGCTTTATAAAAAAACCAAGGCTCTTAATCCTAACTTTTTTCCTTACTAAATTTTTTACTAATCAACCACTGCTGTAAAATTGAAAGTGTATTGCTCCAGGTCCAGTAAATTACTAGCCCGGCAGGAAAAGCAGCTAAAACAAAAGTTAAAACATATGGCATCCATTTTAAAATTTTCGCTTGCGTTGGATCAGAGGAGGCAGGGCTTAATTTTTGTTGGATAACCATAGTGATACCCATCAAGATTGGCCAAATACCAATAGCAAAATTACCGCTTACCTCAAAAGGCAAAAGACCAAATAAATTAAAAATCGAAGTCGGATCTGGCGCCGATAAATCTTTGATCCAACCATAAAATGTTGCGTGACGCATGTCTAGCGTTACATAAAGCACTTTATAAAGCGAAAAGAAGATTGGAATTTGGATCAAGATGGGCAGGCAACCAGATGCCGGGTTAACTTTTTCCCTTTTATAAAGCTCCATCATCTCGCGATTCATGGCAATTTTATCATCCTTAAACTTTTCGCGCAGGGCCTCAATTTTAGGCTGTAATTTTTTTACTTTGGCAATTGCCGCGTAAGATTTATTAGCCATAGGGAACAATGCTAGTTTCACTAGAACCGTCATTGCCAAAATTGCCAAACCAAAATTCCCCAAAAATTTTGATAAAAATTCGACGATGAAAAAGAACGGCTTAGTCAAAAAATAAAACCACCCAAAATCGACTGCACGATCAAAAAGTTTAATATCATAGTCTTTTGAATATTGATCGAGAAGGCGCACTTTCTTAGCACCAGCAAAAAGATGATGCTCAAATTTTAATTCTTCTCCAGAAACTACACGCACTTCTTGACCAACAAATTCCGTATTAAAAAGGTTATTTTGGTTGCTTACATTATAATCAAAACTTGCTCTATAGTTAGTATTTTTGTCAGGAATTATAGAGCTGAGCCAATATTTATCAGTAATGCCCAGCCAGCCGCCACTGCCCCCTTCAAAGCTTTGGTTTTTTTCTTTGGCTAAGTCCTTGTAAGTTTTTTCGTGCAAAACACCGTTAAACACACCAATTAGTCCTTCATGCAAAATATAAACCGGCTTGTGAACACCATTCAGAACACGATTTATTCGGCCATAGCTAGCCACTGAGATTTCTGCTTTGGAATGGTTTATAACACTTTGTGTAACGCTAAACATGTAATTTTCATCGAGCGAAATTTTGATAAAAAATTCGACATTTTGCTTGTTTGCCCAAGATAAAATAACCGGGTTTTGGGGGGTTAATTTACTCGAACTACTCTTCCATACACTATCTGGATTTGGCAGTTCTAAACTAGAATTAGAGCTAATCCAACCAAAATCAGCAAAATATCTTTCCTTGCTTTCAGCGGGAGCGAAAAATGTAACTTCTTGGGTTTTATCAGTTGTAGTGAAATATTTCGCCAAGGTTAAATCATCAAAGCGGGCACCTTTTAAATAAATAGAGCCATGCAGATTCTCACTATTAATTTCAACCCGTTCTTTTTTGCTTTGTGCTAAAATTTCATCACGATTTTTAAGAGTAATTATTGCTTCTGCCTGCTTGGCGATTGGTTGTGAAAGCTCTTTATTTGTAGAAGGAGAGTTTATTGCGGTTGCTGATTTTTCTTGTATAGCAGCTTTTTTCATAGCCTCTTGTTTTTCTAGTCGTGGTTTTTCATAAAACCAAGTCCAGCCAAGCAAAATCAAGGCAGAAAGAACGGTAGCAAGTAAAATATTTTTATTATTCTGCATTAGTGAAAAATTTATTTTCTAGATCATGATGAAGGGCAGCCACCCATGAACCATCTTTAGTTTTATAGGTTTTTAATTTGGCGGATTTTTTGTGAATTAAAATGATGTTTTTGAAGTCAGAAGTGGGTTTTTCTTCGTTTTCTTGCAGAAGGCAAAAATCAGATTTATTCATACCAAATTTTTGTAACTCCTGCTCAAAATTTTGTAATTGCTTATCCTTAATAAGCGAAAGTTTTTTTACTTCGCCATTAACTGCAATTACTGGTGAAATTCCTTTTTCTTCAAGGTCTTGAATAAGTTCTTGAATAAGAATTTTGTTACTTTCTTTCATTCCATTTTCGGCTCTTTTGAGAATTTCATCACCATGCATAAATTTTCTCCCACAAATTTTGGTTAAGAATTGTTAGCTGATTTTCGTTTTTTCTAGCGATTTCGATTAGCTCCAGGCCACTTGCTTCATAGATTATTGCCGTATTGACGATGGCCAGAAATTTTTCTAAATTTTCAAGACCTTTTTGAAATCTTCGATGAATAACGTCAGGTTCGATATTATGCCCTCCCTTACTTACTCTAGTCAAGACCCTTTCTTGCGCAAGTTGTGGAGTTTCTAATTTTAAAAAAAATAAATTTACTTTATAGCCAAGCCCTTGTGCCCTCTTAATGAAATTAAGATAAGTTTTAGCGGAGAGAGTGGTTTCAATGGCAAAGTCAGATTTTTCCTCAAGCAGAAATTCCATTCTTTTTAACATTAATCTTCCCGCTTCAATTGAAGATCTTTCTGGATCTTGCGGTGACAAAATTTTGGCAATTACATCAGCATTCACAAATTCGTTACTTTTTAAAAAATTGGGCAACAAAGTAACGCGCGCATGCGAGCTTTTACCCGCGCCATTTGGGCCAGCGATGATATGAATTTGCTTACTTGGCAGCATTCTTCTTTGGCTTATTTTTCTTCACCAAACATTCTTCCAAAGCTTCTTTGATATGTGAAATTGGTTTAATCTCAAGTTTACTTAACACTTCTTTCGGCATCTCTTCCAAATCTTTCTTATTTGCTTGGGGGATCAAAACTTTCTTAATGCCACCGCGCAAAGCCGCCAATAATTTTTCTTTCAGCCCCCCAATTTCTAGAATCTTGCCAGTTAGGGTAATTTCCCCAGTCATAGCAATATCTTTTTTGATCGGAAAATCACATAAGACTGAAACCAAGGCAACGCAAATGGCCACGCCAGCTGAAGGGCCGTCTTTTGGCGTTGCACCTTCGGGAACATGAATATGGAAATCATATTTGTTAAACTTCTTGGCATCGATATTTAGCTCTTTTGCCATATACCTGGCATAGCTCAGGGCCGCGTGGGCTGACTCTTTCATTACTTCGCCAAGTTGACCGGTAATTTTCATTTGGCCATTTCCTTCGAATTTTAAAGCTTCTATATCAAGCAGGTCTCCGCCATACTCTGTATAGGCCAAACCAGTCACAACCCCAATTAAATCCTTGTCTTTTGCAATGCCATAATGGCGCTTCTCTACACCCGCATATTTGCGTAGATTATTAGAAGTAATATGCACTGATTTTGCTTTTTTGGTAACAATTTCTTTTGCTATTTTACGGGCTAGAGTAGCAATTTCGCGGTTCAAATTACGAACTCCTGCTTCAAAAGTATAATTGCGAATCAAAGTTAAAATTGCTTCATCACTAATTGAAAATTCTTCTTTGCTTAAACCATTTTCTTTGCGCTGCTTTTCTATTAAATGCTCTTTAACAATGTGCATTTTTTCATCTTCTGTATAACCGGAAAGCTTGATAATTTCCATACGATCGCGCAAGGGGACAGGAATAGTATTTATGCTGTTGGCTGTGGCCACGAACATTACTTTTGATAGATCGTAATCCACTTCTAAATAATGGTCAGAGAAAAATGAATTTTGTTCCGGATCTAAAACTTCTAATAAGGCTGAAGCTGGGTCGCCACGAAAATCATGCGACATTTTATCAACTTCATCAAGCAGCATTAAAGGGTTAATTGTTTGAACTTTACGCATTGATTGAATGAGCCGCCCCGGCATTGAGCCGATATAAGTGCGGCGATGCCCTCTGATTTCAGATTCATCACGCACCCCCCCTAAAGAAACTTTTACATATTTACGGTTAAGCGCTTCAGCAATTGATTTAGCTAAGGAAGTTTTTCCAACTCCAGGTGCGCCTACTAGGCACAGAATCGGGCCTTTAGACTCTTTGGTTTTCATCTGCACGGCAATAAATTCCAATATACGCTCTTTAACTTTTTCCAAACCGTAATGATGTTTATCGAGAATTTTCTTAGCCTTATCCAAATCAGAGCTAGGCTTGGTTTTAACAGCCCATGGCAATGAACAAATCCAATCCAAATAGTTGCGCACCACCCCTGACTCCGAAGAATAAGGATTCATCTTTTCTAATTTAGATAATTCGCTTTCGCATTTTTTCTGCACTTCTTTCGGCAGTTTTAATTTGGCCAGTTTTTCTTTGATTTCTTTGGTCTCATTTTCTTCATCTTGCCCAAGCTCTTTTTTAATATTTTTTAGCTGCTCATGAAGATAGATTTCTTTTTGATGCTTTGTAAATTTTTCCTGAATTGATTTATTGATGCGCTCTTCGGCTTGGCCAATTTCCACTTCGGTTTTCAGCATCCCCAGCACTTTATAAAGCTTGCTTGAGAGCCCATTTTCTTCCAAAACCTGCTGTTTGTTTTTAACTGAGCTATTGATGTAAGAGGCTATAAAGTAAGCAATCTCTTGCGGGGAACGCACTTTAGCAATTGAGGCTAAAATTTCTGGCGTAATACGTTTGTTATATTCACTATATTTTGTGAAGCTTTCGATACAGGCTTTAACCAGCCCAAGCATTTCTTTGTCCTCAGGCGAAAATTTTTCCTCAACTACTAACTCAACTTGACAAGTAAAAAATCTTTCAGAGTTAATAATCTCTTTCAAACGCCCCAGGCTTAAACCCTGTAATATCACTTTCAGAGTTCCATCCGGTGTGCGAATTGATTCGATCACTTTGCATAAAGTGCCAACACTATAAGAATTTTTTTGATCAAATTCATCATAGTCAGGATTAGTTTGAGTGATGGCGAAAACAGGTAAGCCGGTTTTGCGCGCTTCTTCCACACTGCTGATGGATTTTTCTCTGCCCACCAAAATTGTTGTGGTCATTTGCGGAAAAATCACCACATCTCGCAAAGGCAAAGCATAGAAAACTTGCGGTTGAATTTCTTGTTCAATCATGATTGAAATTAGCTTAGATTATAAAGATTTGACTGATCCAAGCTAGTAACGAATTTACAAATTACAATGGCAATAGCTCTAACAATTATAGCTTCGATCAGCTTTTCAACTGCCTTATTTTTTTATTTTCTAAGTAAAGAAAAACAGAGATCCGCACAATTGCAAGGCCAGTTCAGCGCTGCACAAAATGAGATAAGTTTCTTACGCAGAGAAAAAGAAATTAATGAACAAAAATCAGCAGAGAAAATTGAAATATTACAAGAAAAATTACTCCATTTTGAGAAACAAAATGAATTACTAAAGCACTCACAACTCCAGCTTGAGAAACAAAAACAAGAATGGAACAAAGATAAAGAAACCATCCTATTCAAGCTTTCAGAAGAGCTGATGCAAAAAAATAATGAGCAACAAAATCAGATAAATTTACACCAGCAGGAGAATATTAAAAAAATCACGGAAAATCTTTTTAAGAATTTCGAAAATGTTACGGCAAAAATTATTTCATTAAATGACGAAGTAAAAAAATCTTCTGAGGCAATAAAGCTAACAAACCAAGCCCTGCTTAGCCCTGGCGGTGCCGGTAGAACTGCCGAAATTACGCTGGAAAATATCTTAAAGCATTCAGGGCTCAAAGAGAAACAAAGCCTGGAAACTATTGGCGATTATATTTTGCAGTCCCATTTTTCGGGCATAACTGAAGGGTTAGAACAAGAATCTAAAAGGCCTGATGTTATTTTATTTTTCCCCAACGATCAAATTGCAATTATTGATAGTAAGTCATCACCACATTTTTTAGATCTGGAAATAGCCAGACAGAACGGCAACTCCGAACAGGAAAAAATTATTTTATCCAAAATTAAAGAGTCCTTCAGAAAGCATATGGAAGGTCTTAAAAGAAAAGATTATTCAAAGTTTTTATTTGAAGAATTGCGCAGCAAAAATTCCTCCGATTTTAAAATTCTTACCATCATGTTTTTACAAACAGAAAAAATGTTGGAGGTTTTACGCGAAATTGATTTCTCTTTTGAGCAAAAAGCCCTTGAGGCCGGAATTATCGTGGCCTCGCCAATTGGCCTGATTAATTTTTTATCGCAAGCAAGAGTGGTGATTGATCGAATTAAGCAGGAAAAAAATATTGAAAATTTGAAAGTCGAAGTACGCAAATTATTAGACAATGTGGCTCTCGTTTTTAGGGAATCAAAAGAGCTGGGAAAATCGCTAAATAAAGCCTTAACCGTTCATAGCAAGATGACAAAAAATCTGAACCGCGGTGTTTATTCATCAATAAAAAATATTTCCGAGCTTGGTATTGAAGGCAAAAGAAGTGATGAGGTGAAATTGCTGGAAGAATTTGAAGTTGGTGAAGAAGTTTAATCTAAATTTTCAGATCAGAATCTTTGTGCAAATCAACATTTAGCACCAAGCCGAAGCCGATCATCATTGACGCCATAATGGTTCCGCCATAAGAAATAAAAGGCAGGGGCGCGCCAACCACAGGGATCAAGCCCATTCCCATCCCCATATTAATGAACATGTGAATGAAAAAAATATTCACAATCCCCATCACCAACAGCCGTCCATATTGATGCTTGGTATTCATAGCGATATTTATGCAGATTCCAATAATTGCTGAATAAACGGCAATGGTAAAAAAACTACCAACGAAGCCTAATTCTTCAGAGAGCATGGTAAAAATAAAATCTGTTTGCTTTTCTGGTAAAAAATTCAATTGCCCTTGAGTGCCGTTGAGATATCCCTTACCAAACATTCCCCCAGAGCCAATGGCAATTTTTGATTGGATAATGTTGTAGCCACTGCCAAGGGGATCATTGTCTGGATTTAAGAAGGTTAAAACTCTTTGTTTTTGATAATCATAAAGCAGAAATAACCAGGCGAATGGTGCAGCAATTAGCCCGGCAACGCCAATTGAAATAAATTTCCACATTTTTGCGCCCGCCAAAAATAAAATTGAAATACCTACAAGCGCCAGAATAGAGCCAGTCCCAAGGTCTGGTTGCAGAAAAATAAAACCTACTGGAATGGCAATTAAAGCCACTGGCACAATGAGAAATTTAATTTTACCAATATTTTCTGCTTCAATATTATAAAAATAGCGCGCCAAAGCAAAAACTGTGCATACTTTCATTATTTCTGAGGGCTGGATAGTAAGGGGCCCAATACGAAACCACCTGGTTGCCCCCATAGCATTATGGCCCATCACATCAACAACAATAATTAATGAAAGCGCTGCTGTATAAAGGAGATAAGACATCTTAAACCAAATTTTAATATCGGTTACAGCAATAAAAAGCATCAGCGGAAAAAAAAGACAAAAAAACCCAAGCTGCCTTATCAGCCAAGGTTTAAAACTACCACCGCCTGCGGAATAGAGCATTAAAAAACCAATAAAGGCCAAAACAATTATTAATGAAATTAAAAGCCAATTTAATTGCTCAAGTTTTTGCGATAGAGGGATTTTTTCGCGTTCAATAAAATGCATCAGAAATGAGTTTTGACTTATAAATAATGAAAATGAAAAAAATGGCGGAATTAAAGTCTAGCTTAACCTCATTCGCTTGCGGATTCTAAAAAATTTTGGAATTTTCTAAAAATTTTGCAGCCCCGTTAAGTATACTGCAAAAAATTTTTAAAAAAATTTGTGGAAAAGCAACTAATGAATGAATTTGAAAATGGGCTCTAAGACGGCTTGAAATATTAATCAAGGCCTTTACCTTTTATGAGTTATTTCTTCAAATGACGCGAGTTTTAACCTGCCTTCCAGCCTTTATTCTCAAGCATGCCAGAAACTGAAATACATAATAAAAAAAACAAGCTAAGGATTAAAAGTTGGTATTCTAATCGTTACCAAATTGTTGTCGTGCAACGCAATATACTTTTGCTTTTCACGCTGGTATCGATGTTTTCAGTTGCCATCGCCGTGATTTTTGTGAAGAATGTAATGTCTTCAAAATCGCTTGAACCATATGTTATTGAAGTTGAGCAAAAAACCGGCGTGCCTACCGTTGTTAATCAGTTGACTGCCCAAAATTTTACTGGCGATCAAATGATTCGTAAATATTTCATTAACCAATTCATTCACGCTGCCAGCGGTTATGACCCCAGAACCTACAAGGTCGACGCTGATAAAGTAAGGCTGCTTTCCGTGCCGGCAGTTTATTCTGATTTTAGAAATCGTATTAATGCTAGAGAGCTAGGAACTGGTTCACGCATTGAAGTTCGTATAAAATCGATTCAATTCAGCAATAACAACACTGCACAAATTCGTATAGTAAGACAAATTAATGCTGAAGGTTCAGAGGCCAAAACCAAGGATGAAGTGATCACAATGGGTTTTTACTTTTCTCCAGAAATGAATTTAACTATGGAAGAAAGGTTAATAAATCCTCTTGGCTTTCAAGTTAACAAATACTTAATCGCAGAAGAAGTTTTCAGCTACTAAATTGATAATGGAATTAACCAAAATTTTTAAAGCTTTCTTTATACACATCTTTTCCATCGCTTTTCTTGCTGCTTCTTTTTCTTCTCTGTCTTTTGCTCAATCTCCTATTACCACCGATTCCAGAATCAGAACTTTAGTTTATAATCCTAACGAAGTTTATGAGTTAAAATTTTATTATAATTATCAGTCGTTTATTGAATTTTCCGAAGATGAGGAAATTGAAATGATTTCTATTGGTGAGGCTTTTGCGTGGCGCCTGACTCCTTCTGGAAAAAGATTATTTATTCGCCCCTTGGAAATTGCTGCTCACACCAACATGACAATTATCACCAATAAAAGAACTTATCATTTTGATATTCGATCCGACGAATTTAACGGCAAAGCTGACGAGGATTTAGTTTATACTGTGAGATTCTTTTATCCCCAAATTGGCCAGCCTTTACCGATTCCTCCACAATTAGCTGTGCCAAATGTTGCAGCAAAATTGCCTCCTCCACTGGCCGCTTCTCAAAAAAAACAATATATAAAGACTCCTTTCCCTGGTGCTGATATCACAAAAAAAATCCCCGGAGTTATAGTTCGTAATCCAGAAGAAGTTGAGTTGAATTTTGATTATAGCCTTGCTGGCAAATCAGACAATATAGTACCTTTAAAAGTTTACGATGATGGCAATGAAACTAATTTCCAATTCGCTAATGATAATCTAGTAATTCCTTCCATTAATTCGGTTGATGCGAATGGAAACGAACATCCTTTAAACTATGTGATTCGTGATAATTACGTGGTGGTTCCTACCGTTAGCAGACAATTTACTCTTCGCTTGGCCGATAGTCTTTTATGCATTTATAACAACAAATTGCTAACTGCTAAAAAATAAACATCTTTACTTTTTCTCAGTCTTTCCCTCATTGCTTTTCTGATAGATTCTAAATCGTTAATATCAACTTATCGCGATAAAATTCATATCTTTTAAACTGGCGTAAGAAACTCATACCCAACAAAGAAATCCCCATATCTGAGCTATTCACTGAAGCTGCTATATTGTAAAATTTTACATTACCTAATGTTACTTCCTTAAGAATTACCTTAGCACCCCAAACTTGACCATTGGCGGTCTGATATGGCCTATTAAAATTCAAGGCTCTGGGATCAATTCCTATTCTTCTTGCTTCATTTAAACTAAGCACAATGTCGCTTGCGCCCGTATCAATCATAAAGCGCATCGGCATTCCATTGATCTCCAGATTCATATAAAAATGACCATCCTGTGATAGATTGATAATTAGATTACCTGATTCATTAACTTGCACCAAAGAAGGATTTATTTCTCCCAATATTCTGCTTTTAAAATCAGAAAATTCATAGCGATAAGCATAAAGTGCAATAGCTATAAACCCAATAAATGACCAAACCAGCAAGTATTTTACAATAACCCCGAGTTTGATTCCAGGCCGCGAAAACAATCCTCCCAGCATCATTATCAAAAGCAAAAATAAATAAATAAAATTTTGCCACTCTCCGTTGCTCAAATTTCCAGCATTCATGATTAATTCTGAGAAAGAATTTCTAATAGCTGAAGATTCTCAGATTCTGTTCCAATAGTCATGCGCAGGCAGTTCGCTAATCCATAGGAAGACATTTCACGCAAAATAATTCCTTGACCCAAAAGTTTTTCATTAATCTTTTTACAAAGTTCAGTATTACCAAAATCAAGCAAAATGAAATTAGCAATTGAAGGATGAACGATTACACCAGGCAGTTTAGCTAGTTCATCAGACAAAATTTTTAGCCATTTTTTATTATGTTTTTTAGAAGATTTTAAAAATTCATCATCATGCAAAGCCGCTGTGGCTGCAGCTTGCGCTGGCCCTCCTACATTAAATGGCCCCCGAACTTTGTTAAGAACAGTAGCAACATAATCTGACGAATAGCTCCAACCAATACGAAGGCTAGCCAAGCCATAAATTTTTGAAAAAGTGCGGGTTAGCACAACGTTATCGTGCTGATTAACTAGGTCGATAGCGTTTGGGTAGCCTTCAACATCTACAAATTCTTCATAAGCATGGTCAAGAACTATTAACACATTCTTGGGCACTTCGGTAATTAATTTTTCTATTTCACTTTTTGTTAAATAAGAGCCAGTGGGATTATTAGGGTTAGCAATAAAAATGATTTTCGTCTTAGGCGTTATTGCAGAAAGAATAGCATCGACATCCGTTTTAAGTTTTTTTTCTTTAGCCTTTATAGCCTTCGCGCCCAATCTTTTGGCCGAAATGGGATACATTAAAAAGCCGTGCTCACTGTAAACTATTTCATCACCAACACCCACAAACGCTGTGGTTAAAAGGGCTATTATTTCATCAGAGCCCGCCCCGCAAACTATTCGTTCAGGGTCAATTTTGTTTTTTGCTCCAAGCGTTTCCCGTAGCAATCCGCAAGATCCATCAGCATAACGAAAGACATCAGTGATATGACTTTTATAGGCTTCAATTGCCATACCACTTGCCCCTAAGGCATTTTCATTTGAAGAAAGCTTTATAACCTTCTTATTGCCGAGTTTTGCTTTCCCTGGTGTGTAATTTTCAATTTCCAGAAGATAGCTATTGGCTTTCAGACTCATTTTCTATTTGGTTTATTAATTGTTGAATTTTTTCGATCTCATTAAATTTAATTAAAATTTTCCCACTATTTTTAAAAGCATTATAGGAAATTTTTGTCTCCATATTCGTTAGCGCAGCCAATTTGCTTTCTAAAGCTTGTAGATGTTCACTGTTAATAAATTTTATTTTTGACTCGGTTCTAACTAAAAGGGGAATATTTTTAATTTTTTCAACTTTTTCATCGCGAACTAAACTTTCTACATCTCTAACACTTAAAGATTCATCAATAGTCCTTCTAGCCAATTTTTCTGGATCGTTAGAATTTATAATTGCTCTCGCATGCCCCATAGAAAGCATCTTTTGATCAAGCGACTCACGAACTTTTTGGGGTAAGCTTAAAAGGCGTAGAAGATTAGTAATATGGCTGCGACTTTTTCCCACTCTTTTAGCAATTTGATCTTGAGTATAAGCAAATTCTTCAATGAGTTTCTTATACCCATTAGCTTCTTCAATCAAAGAAAGGTCGGAGCGCTGAATGTTCTCGATCAGAGCCATTTCCAGCGCTTCATGATTATTAATTTTTTTGACTATAGAAGGAATAGCACTAAGCCCGGCTAAAATTGAAGCGCGGAATCTTCTTTCGCCGGCAATAATTTCATATTGATCTTCTTCGCCAATCTTACGTAATGTAATAGGCTGAATTAAACCATTTTCCTTAATTGACTCTGCTAATTCTTCCAGCTCTCCTTGATCAAAATTTTTCCTAGGCTGATACACGCCAGCTATAATTTTATTGATATCAATGAGCTCAATAAGCTTCTGATCTGGATTAGCTATGGTAGAAAAGGTTTCCTTTTTTGACTTGCTTTCACCAAGTAAAGCGGAAAGGCCTCGTCCTAATTTTTTCTCTTGATATACTCCTTCTTTCATAATTACCTCAATGTTTCACGTGAAATTAATTGTTCTCTTTTCAAAATTTCTTTAGCTAGCTTTATATAAGAAACTGACCCTGGACATGCCGGATCATATACGATTCCAGGGAGCCCATGAGAAGGCGCCTCTGATAATCTAACATTTCGTGGAATAACATTATTAAAAACCTTTTCTTTAAGAAAATCACGCACATCAATTTCTACTTGCTCAGTAAGCTTATTTCTACGATCGTGCATAGTTAAGATTATACCTCCAATAGCCAATTGGTGGTTAAGATTTTCCTTGACTAAATCAAGAGTCGTTAGCAAGTGACTTAACCCCTCTAATGAAAAAAATTCACATTGCATTGGAATCAAAATAGAATCAGAAGCCGTTAGAGCGTTAATTGTAAGCATCCCAAGCGAAGGGGGACAATCAATTAAAATATAATCAAAATCATGAATTACCTCTTTTAAGGATAAGCGTAATAAGAATTCTCTTTTTTCAATGCTCGCTAATTCAATTTCACATGCTGATAAATCAACAGTTGAAGTGATAATTTTAAGTTTTGGAATCCTCGTGGGAATAAGGGCATTGGTTATGTGGCATTCGCCAATTAATATTTCATAAATCGTTTTCTGTCTTTGTGATTGTTCGATACCGAATCCTGTGCTGGCATTGCCTTGAGGATCTATGTCAACCAGTAAAACTTTTTTTTTAATTGCAGCAAAAGCGGCAGCAAGATTTATGACGGTAGTGGTCTTTCCTACCCCGCCTTTTTGATTCACGATAGAAAAAACTTTGGCCCGCTTAAGATAATTAGGCTTTAGTTGATTAGACATATGGGAGAGGAATTTAATAATATAACAGGCGTCAACTTAAAAAGTCTTTTTTTCCTGTCAAATGTTTAGAGTAGCCTAAGTTTATCTTGCTATGTGATATAATTTTACAAAGCCAAATACCGGGGAAGATTTGAATGAATCTAGATAACAAGGAAATAAAGTTTGAGTAAAAAATTGTAAGAATAATCCACTTATAGACTGAGAGAAAATAATAAATTGAAGTAATTTTGTTCCACGTGAAACTATCTTTTTAGTTTAAAAAAATCTTTCATTAGCTTCTTTGACTCCTCCTCAAGAAATCCAGAATAGATCTCCGGCCTATGATAACAAGAAGAGGTAGTAAATATTCTTGCTCCATTTTCCACAGCACCAAATTTTATATCAGCCGCTGCATAATAGATCCGCCTTATTCTTGCCCACGCAATAGCCGCAGCGCACATTGCACAAGGCTCAACTGTAACATACAGATCACAACCATCAAGTCGGGCAGATTTTTTTATCTTAGCTGCTTCTCGTAAAACAAGAATCTCGGCATGAGCTGTGGGATCATGCAAAATTAAATTCAAATTATGGGCACTGGTTAAAATTTTACCACTTTCAACAATTAGCGCTCCAATAGGGACCTCATCTTTTTCAAAAGCAAGTTTGGCTTGTTTTAAAGCCTCTTCCATAAAACTATTTCTGCCCATGATTACTTTCTATTTATGCCCTTAATTATCTAATTTTCTATTTTTGAGCCAGTTATATTAAACATTTCAATAAGTACTCTTGCCTTATAATTACTCATTAGCTGTAGCAACAAGGAAGTTATTTAGCCCTACGGAAAATTTTAAAAAAATTTTCCGTAGTTTTTGCAGCAACTTCTTCAGCTTTTAAACCTTTCAATTGGGCAATAAATTCCACAGTATGTTTAACATAGGCGGGTTGATTCGTTTTCCCACGATAAGGAACAGGCGCTAAATAAGGTGAATCGGTTTCAACCAATAAAAATTCTATAGGCAAAAATTTAACAATTTCCTGCAACTCATTAGCGTTCTTAAAAGTTACAATTCCGGAAATCGAAATAAAAATCCCCATATCCAAGGCTTTTCTAGCCAATTCTTTTGAAGAAGAAAAACAGTGCAAAAGAGCAGGAAAAGAAGCATTATTTTGTTCGCTTTGTAAAATTTCCATCATGTCCAAATCGGCGTCCCTGCTATGAACAATAATAGGTAAACTCTCTTTGTCTTTAGTAAGAAGCTGAGAAGCGGATATATGTTCAAGAAAACTAATTTTTTGCTGCTCGATAGACGATTTATCATGGTAATAATCCAAGCCAGTCTCACCAATACCGGTGATTTTTAGGTGCTTGCGACAAAAATTTGCAATTTCAGAAGCAGTAATTTTTGGCTGGGCGGCCACGTTACAAGGGTGAATGCCAATTGAGGCATAAATAAAGTTATATTTATTAGCATAAGCTAACAATTGATCAATTTCAGAAACTTTCGTACAAATTGTTTGCAAAATTTTAACATTATTTTGCTCACAATTTTTAATCACTTCTTCGAAAGTAATGCCCTGTTTTTCTATTAAGTCTAAATGGCAGTGACTATCGACTATATAATTGTTCATAAGAATTCCTGATTTCAGTGGAGGAAATATAGAGTTTTTTCGTGCGAAAAATCAAATATTTGCCACTTGAGAAAAATTTCCAAGCCTTTGTTTTTCTGATTTTTCTTAGGGAATTTCCTCGCGCGAAAATTACAAAAGTTATGAGATTGAGCAATTTTTCGAAATTTTTCCATTTATGAAATTTTTCTAAATTATCTGCTCCCATCAACCAAAAAAATTCAATATTACGATATTTTGCCTTAAGGGCTGAAATTAGCTTCTCCGTATAAATTTCGTCAAATTGTTTAATTTTTATCTTAGAATGGTTTTTAATGAGCTTTTCACATTTCTGAACTCGCGAAGCATAAGACTCATAGATTGAAGCCTGCTTTAAAGGATTTTGCAGGGTAGGAATCCACCATACTTGATTTAAACCAAGTTTTTTTAGTCCTAATTGGCTAATATGGATATGGCCTTCATGCGGCGGATTAAAGCTTCCTCCAAGCAACCCCACTTTCATCCCAAAGTAATTGCGATTAAAATTAATATTCCAATCCAAACATTAGCCTTAAAAACTTTCAGACAATTTGTTGGATTACTAAAGTCACAATTTTTGATTTGATAATTTAGCAATAAATCAGTGAGCAAAATTGCTAAAAAAAATCCGGAACGAAAATTATTATACCAACCAAGTAAAACTAGCGCTAAAAACATGATTAAGCTGAGAAAAATAAAAATTTTTCTTGGACTCTTGCCAAACTTCATAGCGCTAGATTTGACACCAATTTTAAGATCATCTTCAATATCTTGATAGGCATAAATTGTGTCATAAATCAAAGTCCAAATTATTCCTGCAAAATAAAGGATAACAAAATCAAAATCGAACCTGTTTAAAAGCGCTAAACTACTCATTACTATCCCAAAGTTAAAAGTTAGACCAAGAAAAATTTGCGGATAATAAGTAATTCGCTTCATTAAAGGATATGCCACAATAAGAATAAGAGCAAAAAACCCGCTTAAAATTGTCTTTAAGTTAAATTGCAGCAAAACTAGAAATCCCAGCAGCAACAAAAGGCCCAGAAAAATTATAGCTTGGCGTCTAGAAATAGATTTTGCAGCCAAAGGACGCGTTTTGGTTCTTGCTACTTTTTCATCAAATTTTTGATCAAATAAATCATTGATGATACACCCTGCTGAGCGCATAATCACTGATCCCACAAAAAATAAAAATATTATGCGAAAAATTTCTAAATAATCTGGATTGGGCAATTTTTTTACTGCCAAGGCAATCCCGAAAAAGCAGGGCAAAAGTAACAACCATATTCCGCTTGGCTTGTTAAGGCGTATAAGGTTTATGTAATTATATAGCATACATAATTAAAATTGATTTTATGGTCTTCTTTTTTAGAGTTTGTTTTCAAATTTCTTTTTATCATTTTTAATTAGCAAAATTTGTAAAAAATGGTGTGAAAGAAATTTCAAAACAGACTATAGCAGCACAAGCTCTTTCTTAAAAAGCAGGATTATCAAATCATAGAAATATCAAAATCAATCAAGCTTTCCATGCATAAATTATTAATTGCTAACCGCGGCGAAATTGCTTGCCGCATTATAAAGACCTGTCGCAAACTTGGCATTAGCACTGTAGCTGTTTATTCCGATGCCGACACCAATTCCCTCTTTGTACAAATGGCTGACGAGGCTGTAAATATAGGCCATTCTCCATCTTCGCAAAGCTATCTCAATATTGAGAAAATTCTGGCTGCTGTCAAAAAAACCGGCGCAACAATGGTGCATCCTGGTTATGGATTTTTGTCAGAAAACCGTAATTTTGCCAATGCTCTAGAAAAAGCCGGCGTAATTTTTGTTGGCCCGTCAGTTTACTCAATTGAAATGATGGGTGATAAAATTAAATCGAAAAAATTGGCTATTGAGGCCGGTGTTAGCACGGTTCCAGGCCATATGGGCGTTGTAAAAGATGCGGAAGAAGCCACTGAAATTGCTGAAAAAATTGGCTTTCCAGTAATGGTTAAAGCTTCTGCTGGTGGGGGTGGAAAGGGCATGAGAATTGTTTGGAAAAAAGAAGAAATTTCTGAAGCCTTTCTTTCCGCTTCCAATGAGGCTCGCAATAGCTTTTCTGACGATCGTATTTTTATTGAGAAATTCATCGAAAACCCACGCCATATCGAAATTCAGGTCATTGCTGATAAAAAGGGTAATATAGTCTGCTTGGGTGAAAGAGAATGTTCAATCCAACGCAATAATCAGAAAGTAATTGAAGAAGCGCCAAGCCCATTCATGGACGAAAAAACCCGCGCCAAAATGTATGAGCAATCGAAATCCTTGGCCAAAAAGGTAAATTACTTTTCAGCGGGCACTATCGAGTATATAATGGATAAAAATAAAAATTTTTATTTCCTGGAAATGAATACTCGCCTGCAAGTAGAACATCCCGTGACGGAACTAGTAACGGGCTACGATATTGTCGAATTAATGATTAAAATCGCCTTAGGTGAAAGTTTACCGTTCAAGCAAGAAGATGTTAAGCTCGAAGGCTGGGCAATAGAATCGCGCATTTATGCCGAAGATCCAGCGCGCGGCTTTCTGCCTTCTTCAGGCCGGATTAATCTTTATATTGAACCAGAAAAAAGCAGCAATGTTCGCGTTGATAGCGGTGTTTACGAAGGCGGCGAAGTCAGCATGTTTTATGATGCCATGATTGCTAAGCTCTGTTCTTATGGCACAACGCGCGATGAAGCAATTGAACATATGCGCCACGCTTTGGGCAGCTTTGCAATTGGGGGCGTATCCCACAATATTAGCTTCCTTGAAACTATCATGAAAAATGAACGTTTCATAACAGGAAATATATCAACCAGTTTCATCAAAGAAGAGTTCCCAGCCGGCTTCTCAGGCAGTGAATTAGATTCTCAAGTTGAGGAAGTATTGATCGCCAGCGCCATGCATATTTTCTTAAAAAATTACGACCGCAATGGCCATATGACGGGACAGCTTCGCAATCGGGAAAAACAAATTTCCGAGCGCTGGGTAGTGATGATCGATGAAAAATCTTACTTAGTTAATCTGCTAGCAAGGTCATCCGATTTTCTAAAATTAGAATGCGATCATAAAGAAATTGAGCTCTCCACTTCCTGGAACAATGGCGAGAAGCTATTCCGCGCCACTATTAATGGTCGTAATGTAGGGGTAAAAATTCGTGAAAATAATAATACCGGAAATTACCTGCTGCAATATTCTGGCTTTGATGCCTTCGTCAATGTTTACTCGCCTCGTATCGCTGAGCTTTCTAAATTCATGCCTAAAGTACAAAAAAACGCCAAGCCAACCAGCCTAACCTCACCGATTACTGGCAAAATTGTACGTTTCAAAGTGAAAGAAGGTGATGAAGTAAAAGCAGGGCAAGAACTTGTATTAATTGAGGCTATGAAGATGGAAAATTCGATTCGAACTGACCATGATGTCAAAATCGGTAAAATTAAATTTAACGAAGGAGACGCAGTGGGAATTGGCCAAGTTGTGATGGAGTTTGTTAGCTGAAATGTTTCTGCAGCTTTTAAAGTTCCAAAATTTTGAAAAGAATTCCCGTTTTTTTTGTCCTTTTTCTTTTAGCTGTTTTTTGATCTTTTTCACCTTGGCATTGTCTGCAATCATGAATTCGCCCCCTGATTACCAGCAAGGTAATGCCGTAAAAATAATGTATGTCCATGTGCCGGCGGCCTGGATGGCGCTGTTGATTTACACCCTGATGGCAATCTTCAATCTTTCCGGCTTCATTTGGAAAAACCCATTTTTTTATTTAATTGCCAAATCAATAGCTGTAATTGGTTGTGCCTTTACGCTTGTTACTCTTGTAACCGGCAGCATTTGGGGGAAACCAATCTGGGGCACATGGTGGGCTTGGGATGCAAGGATGACTTCCGTTCTGATTCTATTCTTTCTTTACCTTGGCTATATTATCTTGCTTGATTCCTTTGATGATAAATCAAAAGGCGAAAGGATCGCCGCTATAATTTCCATCGTTGGTTTTATCAATGTGCCGCTAATTAAATTTTCGGTAGAATATTGGAATTCGCTGCATCAGCCAGCAAGCATCATGCGCTCTGGCGGCTTAGCAATTGATTCCGCAATACTAAAACCATTACTTTTAATGTTTGGGGCTTATTTTTCCTATTTTGTTTTTCTCTCTCTGATTAAAGTTAAGAGCGAAATTTTAACTAAAAAAACTTTAAGAAAATGACTTACGTCGTTACCGATAATTGCGTACGTTGCAAATATACCGATTGCGTTACGGTGTGCCCTGTCGACTGCTTTTATGAAGGTGAAAATATGTTAGTGATTGACCCGGAAGCCTGTATCGATTGCGGAGTATGCGTACCAGAATGCCCTGCAGAAGCTATTTCTCCAGAATCGACAGATTTAGTCGAATGGGTAGAAATCAACCGCAAATACTCTAAAGAGTGGCCCAATATAACCAAACGCAAAGACCCACTTCCAGAAGCCAAGGAATTTGATGGTGTGAAAGATAAATTTAAGAAATTTTTCGACCCACGCCCTGCTAAACAGAAATAATTCCTGGACAAAAGAGCCGCTCTATATCTTTTAGCCTTATATACTGCCTGCTCCTGGCTTATTTTTGTCAAAATTTTGACGACAAATGGCTCACAAATGGCGAAAGGCTAATCGATCTGAATAATTGCATACTGCGTAAAAATAAAAGTTTGTGAATAAACATGACAAAATCTGAGATTAAAAACGATCTTGGCCAAAATCTGATAAAAAACAGAGAAGCCTTCCTAAATCTACCTCGCCCCAAAGCGGTAATTTTTGATTGGGATAATACTTTGGTTGACACTTGGCCCCTTATCCATACCGCTCTAGATACAACCTTCCAGGCCATGGGCCAGCAGCCCTGGAGCTTGGAGCAAGTACGAGATACCGTGCATAAATCAATGCGTGAATCTTTTCCCAAAATTTTTGGCAATGATTGGCAAAAGGCCGGCGAGATTTATAAAACAACTTATCGCTCCATCAATCTTGATCAAATCCAACTCTTGCCTGGCGCCCTAGAATTGCTCGTTCAACTAGAAAAGATGAATATTTTGCAATTTGTAGTCAGTAATAAAATTGGAGCGACGCTGCGCAAAGAAGTGCAAAAAATTGGTATTGAGAAAAAGTTTTTTTCAATTGTTGGCTCATTTGACTCAGCCGCCGACAAACCAAGTAGAGAGCCCGCTGACCTGGCATTAATTGGATCTGGCCTTGACCCTAAAAAAGATGAGATCTGGTTTATTGGCGATACAATTGCTGATATAGAGTGTGCTTATAACTCAGACTGTAGGCCAATTATTTACGGTCACGCAACACATCAAGTTTCCAAAACAATCCCTGAAGATTTACTGGCCGAAGGTAAGGACGGCAAAGGCGTGCCACCAGTTTATTTTGACCATCTAGAATTAGTGAATTTACTTAAATAAATTCTTTTATCCTTTCGCAAGCTCTCATCAAAGCCTGGGCTTTATTCAAACATTCTTGATATTCAAATTCTGGGTCAGAATCAAATACCACGCCAGCTCCAGCCTGCAGATAAATTTTTCCTTCTTTAATTAGCGCGGACCTAAGCGTTATGCAATTTTCCATGTCGCCATTACTGGCAAAATAACCCACACATCCTGCATAAAAACTGCGCCGAAGATTTTCGAGCTCTTCAAGGATTTCCATTGCGCGAATTTTTGGGGCCCCGCTTACAGTGCCAGCAGGGAAGCCCGAAATTAAAGCGTCTAGGGCCTCCATACCCTCGCGCAAACCCCCCTCAACATTGGAAGAGATATGCATAACATGAGAATATTTTTCGATGACCATTTTTTCAGTAACTTCAACTGAGCCCTCTTTAGAAACGCGCCCCACATCGTGCCGCCCCAAATCAATTAACATTAAATGCTCAGCAATTTCTTTTTCATCTTTTAAAAGCTCATCGGCAATCTTCTTATCTTCGGCTGCATTTTTCCCTCGTTTTCTAGTGCCAGCAAGCGGGCGGATTGTTACTTTCTCTCCTTTAAGAGAAACCATAATTTCTGGACTGGCACCGCTTAAAACAAAATCATCAAACTTAAAATAAAACAAAAATGGCGACGGGTTTACTGACCGCAAAGCCCGATAAAAAGCGAACTCTGGCAAATTTTTATCAAAATCTGCCACAAATCTTTGAGAAGGCAAAACCTGAAAAATATCACCATCAGTAATATATTTTTTTGCCCGTTCAACCACTTGGCAATATTCTTGCTTAGAAAAATTTGAGGAAAAATTAAAATCAGCTTTAGCCTTAACTGGCGTGCCCTCATAGGTTTCCATCAAAATTTTTTCTGTCTGAGAAATTTTTTCAACCAACCCTTGATAAGTTACATTTTTCTGGTCAGTAAACACCGGAGCACAAATTAGAAGACAATCAAAAAGATCATCAAAAACTATGATAATTTGCGGGCGAATAAAAATGCTGTCTGGGATTTTTAATTCATCTTTTAAAGCGCGATCAGGAATTTTTTCCATAAGCCGCACCATATCATAGCCCATATATCCAAACACTCCGCTACATATTCCCGGAAGTTCGTTTCCCCCATAATTTAAGTTATCCCAATCAATGCGAGAGTGCTTAATTAAGGCGCGCAGATTTGATAAAGCATCATCAGTTTGGGGCAAAAAATTTTCTGAATTACCATCGAAATTCTGATCGACGAATGATTGTTCAGCCCTACATTTCCACAATATGTCCGGCATAAAACCGAGCACAGAGAAGCGCCCTTTATTATTGCCATTTTCGGCCGACTCTAAAAGAAAATGATATTTAGGAAAATGCCTAGCGAGTTTCAGCGAAGCCAAAACTGGGGTAAGTGTATCAGCAGGGATCTTTTTGAATAAAATTGTCGTGCCGTTTTTTTTTAAAGCAGAAGTAAATTCGCTTTCAGATAAATTGAAAAACATTACTTTTCTTCTTTCGCACCAAAGATTTTTTCATTTACCTCGATAGGGTTTTTTCGCAATAAAAAGGCATTAAATTCCTGTAAAATCTCAGTTCTGAAATTTTCTGTTGCCGCTCTTCTTGCTTGCTCAAATTGGTCTCCACTGATAGTTGCTTTTTTAATTTGTTGCAGAACACCAATCATAAATTCCTGGCTGCCTCCCGGTACAGCAGAAGTGGCTTGGCCGGTTTTTAACTCAAATAATTCGTCCAAAAATTTACTTTTATATGGAACTTGGCGGCCTTGGAATTCAATAAAAAATACCCGCGGGAATTCACGATTCTTATCAAATTTTAATTTGTATTTTGTGGCAATTTGAGCCAGTTGGTTAGGATTCTTTTTCACTTCAGTTTCAACTTTTTTGGCTAGTTCTTGCAAGGCTTGGTATTTTCTGCTTTTTGATAGATCTTCAGATACACGCGATTTAACTTGCGCTAACTCTTGCTCGTGAGCTGGTTCAATTTCTTCAACCTTTAAAGCGTAAAATCCTTCTGAATTTTGGGCATAGAAAATTTTTGAAACCTGGCCTTTTTGTAAAGCAAAAGCATTTTTAGCGAAATCAGCCATAGCTTTAATTTCATTGACCTGCTCCCCTTTTTCATCTTGACCAAGTTGATCAATTTTAACCGGCGAAACACTAGTCTTAAGGCCAAATTTTTTTGCAACTTCGTTAAGAGAATTAGAAGTTAAAAGAGCATCATCAATTTCAGCTATTTTAGTTTGCAAAACTTTTTCCTCTCTGCCTTGCTGCATTTTTTGTTTCAGACTGTTTTTTGCTTCAGCGAAAGTTATTGGTTGCGCTGGTTTTATGTCAGTGGTTAAGAGAACGTGGAAGCCAAGAGGGCTGCTCACAACGCCACTATGTTCATTTAAACTCAATTTAAAGGCTGCATCAGAAAGCTCAGGGATAAAATCTTTTTTAGTAATTTTATTAAGGCTAATGGCGGGTAAATCTTTTTTGGTAAATTCTTTCGCTAACTTAGCAAATTCAGCCTTAGACTTAGCCTTATTGCCTGCAATAGCATTTTCGAATTTTTGCAAAAATTCTTTGGCCTGCTCTTCTTTTTCAAAAAGCACATGGTAGAAATCTCTGCTTTCTGGCTTTTGTAATTGTTCTTTGTTTTTTTCATATTCAACCAGAATTTCTTCCTCAGAAATTTGCATATTTTTAGCAAAATCTTTGTCGGAGAAATGCAGATAAGAAACTTTGCGCATTTCAGGCAGAGCATATTTTTGCTTATTTTTTTCAAAGAAATTTTTGATTTCCTCTTCACTTGCAGGGCTAATATTCCCAACATCTTTCAGCGAAATTAGAACCACATCAGCCGAGCGTTTTTCCCGTCTAAAATTTTCCGCTTCCAAAACAAAATGGGGATTAATTGGAGCGGCCATGGAAAGGCTTTGAATAATCATTGCGGCAGTAATCTCATCCGCAATCGCGTTAACATATTTTTCTTCGTTGAGCCCGTGTTTAGCTAGAAAATTCTTAAACATTTCATGGTCAAACTTGCCGTTCTTTTTGAAAGAAGGATCTTTAGCGATCGCTTCCATAATCAGTTTTTTGCTGGCAGAAACTCCAAATTCATCATGCAATTTCTTAATCATAATTTTATTGACCAAACGCCCAAGAACATCTGATTTAAATTGGTCTGAGTCCAGATATTGCAATGCTTCTTTGCTTTTATTCGCAGCAAGAATCATTTCACGGTCATTTTGCATTTCTTTGATAAAGCTATCATAGCTAACAGAAGTGCCGCCAATTTTAACCACCCAATTACCAGAACCTCCAAGGAGGAAGCCACTAATACCGAAAAGAACGAAAGATAAAGCAACGAAAGCTAGAATAATTTTGAAAAAAATATTACCGGAAAGTTTGCGGAATAATTGCATGGTTTTAGGAAAAAATTGATTTAAGGCTCTAATGCAGCACTGATAGGAACGTTGTGGAGCGGTTTATAAAAACCGCTGAATGATAAATCAATTCTTTTGACAATCGATTTTTCATCGTTCTTTTAAAAGAATTTTGCTTGAGAAAATTCTTTCGCCAAAAAAAATGCCGCGCCCCTCAAACTTGTCTTAATTCAATAATGTTAATAGTTCAAAAATTCGGCGGCACCTCTGTTGGTGATATTGCCCGCATTAAAAATGTTGCTAAAAAAGTAAAAGCTGAACTTGACAAGAAAAACAAAGTTATCGTGGTTGTTTCAGCAATGTCTGGAGTTACCAACCAACTTGTTGACTATTGCAACCAGGTTTCATCTTTGATTTCCGACGAAAGCCTTTCTGAATATGATTCAGTGGTGGCCACGGGCGAGCAGGTTACTTGCGGGCTTTTAGCGCTTGAATTGCAGTCAAATGGCTATAAGGCCAGGTCTTTTCTGGGATGGCAAATCCCCATTAAAACTGACGATGTTCATAGTAAGGCGCGGATTGATTCCATTGATGGCGATTATTTGCTGAAATGCTTGGAAGAATATGATGTCATTGTGGTGGCAGGGTTTCAGGGAATTCATGAACAATCAAAACGCATTTCAACTCTGGGGCGCGGCGGCTCGGACACTTCTGCCGTTGCAATTGCTGCTGCTGTAAAAGCGGATTTATGCGATATTTACACGGATGTTGATGGCGTCTATACAACCGATCCACGCATCACCGACAAGGCCCGCAAATTAAAAAGAGTTACTTACGAAGAAATGTTAGAAATGGCCTATAGTGGCTCAAAAGTTTTACAAACCCGGTCTGTTGCAATGGCCATGGCCCACAATGTGCGTGTTAGAGTTTTATCAACTTTTGAAAATGTTACTGAAAATTCAGGAACAATTTTAGTCAATAATAACGAGGAAATCATGGAAAGACGAGTTATCACCGGCATTAGCTATAGTAAAAATGAAGTGCATATTACCCTTGAAAAAATGCCGGACCATCCTGGGCTTTCCGCCACTATTTTCGGTGCCTTGGCTAACAAAGAAGTTAATGTTGATATGATCGTACAAAATATCAGCTCTGATGGAAAATTCGTCGATATTACTTTTACAACCGGCAAAGATGAGTTTGAGAGAGCCAAATTGGCTATCGAATCCATTAAAGATGTGGTGAAATACACTAACTTAAAAATTGACGATAATATCGCCAAAATTTCTGTAATTGGGGTTGGTATGATCAGCCACTCCGGCGTTGCCCACACTATGTTCAAAACTTTGGCCGACAAAGGAATTAATCTGCTCTTAATTTCAACTTCAGAAATAAAAATTTCTGTTCTGATTGCTAAAGAATATGGTGAATTAGCCGTGCGCGTGCTGCACGATGCTTACGGCCTTAATAAGCATTAGTAGCTATTGGGCTAGATAGACCCTATTTAAGCCTATGCGGAAGTGAGACATAATTTAGAAACCATATAAATTAATGCCTCACGCCACATCAGCGACAGAAATTTTGATAGTTTCATTCCCACAGCGAAGTAATAAGTTTCCCTCTTCGTCAAAATTTTCAAACACACCCTCAAGGCTTTCTAAGCCAATCTTAACGCTGATTTCCTTCCCCAAACGATAAGCATTTTTTAGCCATAATTGGCGGATCCCTTTGAAGCCAAAATCAAGCCAGTTACAGTAAAGCCTTTCAAATTCATCAAGGAAATTTTTCAAAGCTTTTTTTGGTGAGATTTCGATCCCGAAATTTTTTAAATTATCGGCTGGAAAAATTGTATTTGTTGGGCTCGACCTAATATTTAAGCCAATTCCAATAACTACAAATTCGCAATTTTTATCAGAAATTTTTCCTTCCAACAAAAGCCCGGCAACTTTTTTTTCATCAATCAATAAATCATTGGGCCATTTAACTTGAACTGAGTTTTTAACAATTTTAGCAATCGCTATTTGCAAGGCGGTAATGGCTACGAAAGAAATTTGTGGCATTTTTTCCGCAGAAATTTTGGGACGCAAAACCAGGGAGAAATATAAATTTCCGTTAGGGGAATTCCAGCTTCGATTTTGTCGCCCGCGTCCAATAATCTGTTTATGCGCCATAATTATTTCATGGTCAGATATTTGGCGTGAACTGGCCGCTTCAAAAGCATAAGAATTAGTGCTTTCAATCTGCTCAAATTCGTGAATTGTAAAATTTTGATAAGTCCAGTTTTTCACCTTGTAAAAACCCAATTTAATTCATCGGAAAGATTGGCTGCGAATTGGTAATTTTCTTGCGAGAAGTTTTTTAATTTTTGCACATCAGAAATTTTATTTTTGATAACAAAATTGGTCATGAGACCACGAGCCTTCTTAGCGTTAATGCCAATGATTTTCAAAACTCCATTTTTTCTTTCTTTGAAAATAATATTGATAATTTTTGCTGAAATTTTTTGTGGATTTAACACTGAAAAATATTCTTCAGAGGCAAGATTTATGATATGCTTTTCGCCCAATGTTTTAGCCTCTTCATCAAGGTAGTTAGAAATTTTATCTCCCCAAAATTCATAGAGATTTTTAACTTTTAAATTTTGGGCAATAGGAAAATTTTTAAAATCGGCCCCCATTTCTAAACGATAAGGCTGAATTAAATCTAGAGGCTTAAGTAGCCCATAAAGCCCAGACAAAATACGGAGATGATTTTGGGCAAATTCAAAATCTTTAGCGTCGAAATTTTTCTTATCTATTCCATCATAAACATCGCCATCAAAGGCCAGCAAGGCTTGGCGCGAATTAGTTTGGTTAAAAACTGCGCTAAAATTTTGGAATCTGGCAAAATTTAATTCGGCCAATTTAGGACTGATTTTCATCAATTTCTCCAAATCAGAAATTGAAAATTTTTTCATTTCGGCGATAAGTTTTTTTATCTCTTTTTCGAAATATAAAAATGTGAAATACTGACAGTTAAATTCTGCCGCAAAATCCAATGATTTAGCGGGTGAGAGAAGTATAATCATAATGATTTCTTGCTTTTAGAAGTTGTGTCTGAATTAATGACGTACCTTCCTAATTTTTCCTTCTAAAAATGACACAAGAATTACCTTTAATGCGCAAGGCAACTGCTGTTTGGCTTGTGGAAAATACTTCTTTGACTTTCGCCCAAATCGCCAATTTTTGTGGCCTGCACGAATTAGAAGTGCAAGGCATTGCTGATGGTGATGTGGCATCTGGCATTATTGGCCAAAACCCTATTATCTCTGGACAATTAACGCATGAAGAAATTGAGCGTTGCGAAAAAGATCCACAAAAAGCCCTCACTCTAAATAAAAATGCAGCCAGCCAAGTTAAAACCTCGGAAAAACCTTCAAAGTATACACCAATTGCCCGTCGCCAAGATAAGCCAGACGGCATTTTTTATCTGCTAAAATATTACCCTGAAATTACTAATGGGCAGATTAAAAAATTGGTGGGCACAACCGATAAAATGATCGATTCAATTAGAAATCGCACTCATTGGAATATGAAAAATATCAAACCGCGGGATGTTGTTTTGCTTGGCCTTTGTAGCCAATCGCAATTTAATGATGTTATCTCTCAGGTAAAATCTGGCGGCGAAAAAGAAGTAGTTGAAAAGCCGGCTAAAAAGCGCAAATCATCTAAAAGCAAAAAATAATGAAATTAGAAACATCGCAAATGGCGCCCTTATTTTCGCTTATGAGCGATGAAGGCGCAGAAATTTCTTTGGCTGAGTTAAAGGGCAAAAATGTGGTTCTCTATTTTTACCCAAAAGACGACACTCCAGGCTGCACCATCGAAGCACAAGATTTTTCAAAAAAAATTAAAGAATTTGAAAAATTTGATTGTGTAATAATCGGCATTTCCAAAGACAGCGTTAAAAGCCATTGCAAATTTATCGAGAAATACGATTTAGCCTTCAATTTACTTGCCGATGAAAATGGTGAAGTTTGCCAAAAATATGGTGTTCTAAAAGAAAAATCGATGTTCGGCAAAAAGTACACTGGCATTGATCGCAGCACTTTCTTGATCGATAAAATGGGGAAAATTAACCAAATCTGGCGCTCGGTAAAAGTAAACGGCCATGTTGAAGAAGTTATTGCTAGTTTAGCTAAATTAACAAAATCCGCTTGATTTTTGCTTATTGGTTAATAGTTTGCCGCGTCTTTTTTAGAGGGATTTTAGAGTTTATTCAGATTTCATATCTTTATCGCATCTTCCAAATTTTAAAAATTAATCGCAACTTTTAGGAGTTTTATGTCTGTCGTTTTAAAAGCAGAAAAAAGAGAGAAACTTGGTTCGTTGGCAACCAAAAAAATCAGAAAGGAAGGCCGTATTCCGGCAGTGATTTATTCCAAAAATGGCAATATCCATTTAAGCCTGGATGTTAAAGAATTCGAACAGGAATATTTTAAAGGCATTGCTTTAACTTCGGTAATCGAGCTTGAATTAGGCGGAAAAAAAACCAAAGTTATCGCCCATAAAGTTGAAGTTGATCCAGTTTCTGACCACCCAACTCACGTTGATTTCCTGAATTGCGAAGAAAACAAAGAAATTCGTGCCAAACCAAAATTGGTTTTCATCAATCAAGAAAGATCTCCCGGCCTTAAAAAAGGCGGCTTTTTACACGTAGTTTTACGTCGCGTTGAAGTTGTTTGCGATAATATAAAAGCAATTCCGGAAAAAATTGAAATCGATGCCGGTTCACTACATGTTAGCAGCAAAGTCAGAGCTAGCAATTTGGTTCTCCCTACTGGCGTTAAACTTGCCAAAAAAGGTAATTTCTTGATCGCTAGTATTATAGGCCGCGGTAAATCTGATGATGATGCAAAATCTGCAGCAGCTCAGGCAGCAGCTACAGCAGGCGCAGCCCCTGCTAAAGCAGAAGAAAAGAAGGCTGATAAAAAATAAAATTAAGGCTCTGCATACGCCAGAAGGATAGCGGCGAAATTGCATAGCTTTAAGTGATATTCACTTAATTAAAGGAGGACTCACAATCTGTGAGGCCTCCTTTTTTATTACTTGCTATAGACTCTTTTTCTTAGGTAGACGTGCAAAAATTGGGTCGGTTATTTTACAAGGAAGCAAATTTGCCATCCAAATAACAAAATAAAGAAGAAAAGGAAAAGCAATGCGTGATTGATTTCTAGCAAGGCCTTTTTTAATAATATTCGCACATTTCTCGGCCGACATTAAAAAAGGCATGGGAAAATTATTCACATCAGTCATTGGCGTTTTTACATAGCCCGGGCAAACAACATTAACTTCAATACCAAATTCAGCTAAATTACCTCGCAGGGCCTCGCCATAAACCCTCACAGCCGCCTTACTAGCCGAATATGCCGGCGAACTTGGCAAACCGCGCAACCCAGCTAGTGAAGAAAGTACAGCAATTTGTCCGCGCCTTTCTAAGCGCATTTTATCAATCGCTGGATGAATTATATTCAAAACCCCATCTAAATTTGTGGTAAAAATTTTCTTCACTTGAACAAAACTCTCTACTCCACCCGCAGTGCCTGCTGAGATCCCTGCATTGGCAATCACCAAATCAATAGTATAATTTTCGCTGATTTTTTTAACCCATGCTTTGCTAGCCTCTTCGTTACAAACATCTAAAACTTCTAAAAGAACGTTTGCTTTTAATTCTTCACACAGAATTTTTGTAGTTTGTAATTTTTCCAGATTGCGTCCACATAAAAATAAATTCACACCTGGCGCAGAGTAAGCAATAGCAAGGGCTCGACCAATTCCGCTGCCGGCTCCGCTTATTAAAATATTTTTCGGATTTTTCATAAATGAAGTTTAAATTTATCGCATTTGAAGGGATTGAAGGCTGCGGAAAATCAACGCAGGCAAAAAAATTGCACGAGTTTTTTTTATCACAAAAAATTCCGACAATCCTCACCCGTGAGCCTGGGGGAACGTCTGCCGGGGAAAAAATTAGAGAAATTTTAATTGATGAAAAAATTGCAAAATTATCAGCAAAAACTGAACTTCTTTTAAACTTTGCGGCCAGGCTTGAACATGTCGAGAAGCTAATAAAACCGGCATTAGCAGAAGATAAAATTGTTATCTCTGATCGCTTCTTTTATTCTACTTACGCCTATCAAGGAAGCGCTTTTGGCCTTGATGAAAGTCTGATTGACGAAGTAAGAAAAATGGCGATTGCCGATTTTGCCCCTGATATTACTTTTTTAATTGATGTGCCTGTTGAGACAGCATTTGGACGCATCCAGGGCCGCTTGGAAAATAATCGCTATGAAAAATTAGGGCATGATTTCCACCAAAAAGTTCGTAACGGATTTTTGCATCTAGCGAAGAAAAATCCACGAATTAAGATTGTTGATGGCACAAAAAATCTCCAAGAAATTTTCACAGAGATTACTCAAACTTTAACTCTAATTTCAAAACCATGAATAGAAGAAATAAAATTGCCTTAATTGGCGCAGGCAATATTGGCGGCACTTTAGCTCACCTAGCTGGTTTAAAAAACCTTGGTGATATTGTAGTTCTTGATGTTTCCGAAGGAGTTGCCCAAGGCAAGGCGCTTGATCTTGAACAATCTTCCGTGGTTGAGGATTTTGATGCTAATATAATTGGAACTCGCAATTACTCCGATATTGCTCATTCGGATGTGGTTATTGTTACCGCCGGCATCGCCAGGAAGCCAGGTATGAGCCGCGATGATTTGTTGGCTACTAATACCTCAATTATTAAATCTGTTGCTGAAGGTATTAAATTGCACGCTCCACACGCCTTTGTAATCGTGATTACAAACCCACTTGATGCCATGGTTTATGTTATGCAAAAAGTTTCTGGTCTCCCAGCTAATAAAGTGGTGGGAATGGCTGGTGTTCTTGATTCAGCGAGAATGTCGCTTTTTTTGGCACGTGAATTCAAAGTGTCAGTCGAAGATGTGAATGCCTGTGTTTTGGGCGGTCATGGTGACACAATGGTGCCTTTAATCCGTTATTCTTCAATTGCCGGAATCCCTATTCCTGATCTAATAGAAATGGGTTGGACAACTAAATCTAAAATCGACGAAATTGTTCAGCGCACACGCGATGGCGGTGCCGAAATTGTTAAACTACTTGGCACTGGCTCGGCTTTCTATGCTCCAGCCTCTTCAGCAATTCTGATGGCAGAAAGTTATCTTTTTGATAAAAGGAGAATTTTGCCAGTTGCTGCTCATCTTAACGGCGAGTATGGCGTAAAGGATATGTATATTGGTGTTCCTGCGATTATTGGCAAAAATGGTGTGGAAAAAATCATTGAGATAAAATTAAGCGCCCAAGAATTGACAATGTTTAATCGTTCAGTTGAGGCAGTGAGGAAACTAATTTCAGAAGTAAAAATTTAGTATAGGCTGTAGGCACCAAGCGCAATGCACTGCCCTTCTTAATGGCCAATATCGAAATAAAAAAATCCAGACTTGCTTTCATTTATTTCTGCATCCTAGCAGCATTTGCCGTGATTATCCTGCGCATGCTTTTCATAGTCTTCATAGGGGACAAGGTGAAAGTTAGCGGCATTTATGACCCTCATAAAACCAATAAGAGAGCCAATATATATGATCGTAATGGTGTTCTGGTAGCTACGGATTTAAAAACAAAATCGCTTTATATCAGTTCAGTTTTGGTAAAAGACCCAAAAGCTATTGCTGCCGGTCTCTCGCAAATTTTTTCTGATATTTCTTATGCAGAAATTCTCAAAAAAATTTCTGATGGAAAAAATAGCAAACAATGGATTTTGATTAGACGTAATCTCACCCCCTCGCAAGTTGATCGCGTTCAAAAATTGCAAATGGCTGGGCTGCTCTTTGAAGATGATCGAATTCGTGTTTACCCCCAAAAAACAATCGCCAGCCATTTTGTTGGCTATGTTGACCTTGATCGCAAAGGCCTTGCCGGCATTGAAATGCAATATGATAAGAAGCTAATTAATGGTGCAGAAATTCATTTGGCGTTAGACGTTCGAGTACAAGATATTTTACATGATGAACTGATTAATGGCATTGAAGAATATCGAGCCAAAGCGGCATCTGGAATAATTATGGATGTTCATACTGGTGAAGTTTTAGCTCTTTCTTCGCTTCCCGAATTTGATCCAAATTTGCAAAATGAAGCCGGGCCCGAACAACGCTTTAACCGCGTGACAAACGGGGTGTATGAGCTTGGCTCGGCATTAAAAGTTTTTACCAACACTATCGCCTTTGAAAAAAAATTAATAAAAATGTCCGATGTTTATAATGTGCGCGATCCTATAAAATATGGGCGCTTTACAATTAAAGATGACCATCCGGTAAAAAATGAAATGACTGTTAGTGAAATTTTTTCTTATTCATCAAATATCGGAACTGTGAAGATAGCGGAAAAAATCGGCATCACTGCCCAAAAAGATTTTTTAGAAAAATTTGGTTTGTTGAAAAAAGTAGATACTGAATTCCCAGGCCTTGGACGGCCAATCTTTCCAAGAATTTGGCGCGAAATTAATCTTTACACAATCTCCTACGGTCATGGTATTGCCATCACGCCCCTCCACTATGCTACGGCAGTTTCTGCAATTGTTAATGGCGGAATTTTTCATGATCCGACTTTCTTAAAATTAACTGAGGAGCCACATGGTAGAAGAGTTGTTACCGAGTCAACTTCAGAGCTTATACGTACAATGCTCCGCCGCGTAGTATTAGAGGGAACAGGAAAGAATGCTAATGTTGAAGGCTATGAAGTTGGAGGCAAAACCGGCACTGCAGAACGCGCTGAATTCGGCACTTATAACGAAAGGCAAAATGTCGCTTCTTTTGTTGCTGTCTTTCCTATTTCGCAGCCAAAATACTTGGTTTATGTAGTTTTTGATCGACCAAATTATACTTTCAACACAGGAGGGATGGTAGCCGCTCCTGTCGCTGGGAGAGTAGTAAAAAACATCGCCCCAATTTTGGGAATCAGACCACAAAATATCACAAGCCAATAAGCTAATTAACTTAGCTCAAAGCTCTTTCTTTTTAAAATATCGGTGAGTAAAAATATGAACTTATCTATTTCTCTAGCATCTCGCTTCAAAATCTCTTATCCAAAAAAATTTCTCTAAATGACAGAAACAGTTAAAATTATCTTTATTTCCAAGGGAGAAAAAAAAGAATTTCAAGTTCCAGTCGGCACTACCGTTCTTGAAGCTGCCCACAATAATGACATAGATTTAGAAGGAGCCTGTGAAGGCTCTCTTGCTTGTTCGACATGCCATGTGATTGTTGACAAAAATTTCTATGATAAACTTCAAGAACCAAGCGAAGATGAGGAAGATATGCTTGACTTAGCTTTTGGTTTAACCCCAACTTCTAGGCTTGGCTGTCAAATCGTTATGACTAAAGAATTAGATGGCTTAACTGTTACAGTTCCCGACGAAAGTCGAAATGTTTCCGTTTAATTTCAATTAACCCCAAAACTTATGAACAAAAACATAGCAATAAAATTGGTTATAGTTCTAGCGGTATCAACCTTAGTCTATAGCATATTTTGGTTCTTTAAAGTGGGGCAAGTTGAAAAACAGGTGAATAATTTTATAAGCGAAAATAGTGCTTATATTTCCGCTGGTGAAGTTTCGGTTTCTGGTTTTCCAACTTCACAAAAAATCACTATTACGGATTTAAAATTTGTACTTCCTACCCCATTGCTTGATAAACGCCAAGCAATCATCAAACATCTTGAAGCAACAGCAGGAGTTTTTTCTTCAGAGTTTAATGTAACACTGCCAGAAGGAGTATCATTGCAAGATGCGGATGGTAATGCCGCCACTGTTGAATTTAATACTCCTCCAGAAATCAAAATTTCTCTTTCCAATAATAGGATTGCCGCTCTCTCCTACAAGGATTCCGGCTATAAGATTGTTGATATGGAAAAAAATGTTATTTATGCCGCGAGCAGCTCCACGCTTCATATCGAATCCAACACTGATAATAGCGATAAAATCTCAACAAAAATTAGCGCTAAAATAATGGATATAGAGGGCTTTGATGTTTTAAATGTTTATAAAAACGCTCTCGAGAAAAAAGTTATGGAAGGCATTAAAACTGGTGAGATTGCTTTCGGTAATGCTTCTGTGGCGCTTATCCCTTCCCAAGTATCAGAACCACAATCGGTCTCTGTTGCTACCCCCCAAATCACAACCCCTCAAGCAACAAATGAAGCCGCTAAAGAACCAGCTGCTTCAATAACAACTCCTGCATCTACTACTCCCGACCAACCTTCCTCCGATGACCAAAGCCTAGCTACTAATACTCCGGAGGTGGAAGTAAAAGTAGCTGCAGAAGAAAATGTGGTTAAAAGCAATCTAAGTCTCGAGATGCAATATGACCTAATGCCAAACCAGGAGGAAAAGCAAGCTCAAGCAATTCCGGTTGACCCAACTCAAATTCAAGATCTGCCAGTACAATATAACAAGGTAATCAAAATTACTAATCTGGAATTCTCCAATACGCTTTATAAAATCATGGTTAATAGCGAAATAAAAACCTTTGCTGATGACAATATGCCCTCTGGCGCTATGACAATTAAAGTTGAAAAGATTGATAATCTAATTGGCCATCTTGCCACAAGTTTTTCTCAAATGGCTGAACAAAAAAAGCCCGCTACTGAAGTGCAAACATCTGATTTAGCCAATAGTGGTGTAACTGTGCAAGATTCTTATCAAGATTTTCTAAGAAGAGTCTCTACCAATCTCTGCCCAGTTGCTAAAGAATTGGCTGCCAAAAATCCTGTTAGCAAAGAAGATATAGCGCAATTCGACCTTAGGAGAGAGAAAAACCTTGAATTCTTAGTAAACGAAACCTCTTTGCGCGAAATTTTAGGTAAATTTTAAAACTTGAAAATTTCTGAAGCACTGTCGCAAGCCCGGCAGACTCTAGATAAAAATGGCGTAAGCAATAGCAGTCTTGATGTTTTAGTTCTGCTTTCTTACGCCATTTCTTTTTCTAAAGAAGAAATAATTTTTAATCCCGACATTGAACTAAATCCGGCTCAAGAAAAAAATTTTTTTGATTTTATAAAGCGCCGTGCAAGAAGAGAGCCTGTTTCCCAAATTATCGGCAAAAGAGAATTTTTTGGTGAAGATTTCTTGGTAAGCAGTGATGTCCTCGATCCTCGCCCTGATTCAGAAAGCTTGATTGAATTAGCCTTAAAAATTTTTCCAGAAACTAATCTCAAATTAAAAATCCTGGAGCTTGGGGTAGGCTCAGGCTGTTTAATAATTACTCTTCTTAAATATTATAAATTAGCTCTAGGAGTTGGTTTAGACATTAGCGAAAAAGCTTTAGAAATTTGCCGAAAAAACTCTCTTTCTTACGAAGTTTCTGAATGCTTAATTCTAAAAAAATCTGATCTTTTTTCAGCTTTAAAAAAAAATGAAAAATTCGATTTAATAATTTCTAACCCTCCTTATATTCCATCTTCTGATATTAAAGAACTTGAGCCAGAGGTTAGGTGTTTCGAGCCTAGGTTAGCGCTTGATGGAGGAGATGACGGACTCAATTTTTATCGCAAGATCGCAGCGGATGCCAAAAATTTTCTAACAGAAAATGGTAAAATAATTGTCGAAATAGGTTTTGATCAAAGCGAAAAAGTAATCGAAATTTTTGCCGCAGAAAATATTTTTTTGATGGGCTCGAAGCCTGATTTATCAGGTATTACGCGCGCACTTTATTTTATACCAAAATGCAAATAGTAAGAAAAATTGCTGAAGTAAGGGCAGCTCTAAAAACAAAAAGAAATGAAGGCAAAAAAATAGCTTTAGTTCCCACCATGGGCGCCCTGCATGAAGGCCATTTAGCTCTAGTAAGAAAAGCAGCAGAGTTAGCTGAAATTGTGGTGGTAAGCATTTTTGTTAATAAAACACAATTTAATGATTTATCTGATTATGAAAAATATCCAAAGCAAGTTGAGCAAGATATAAAGCTTCTAAAGCAATCTGGCGCGAGCCATGTTTTTTTGCCTGAAGAAGAAGAAATTTTTCCTGAGGATTCCGCTTTTAAAATTATTCCAACAAAATTTATCGACTGTCTCTGCGCTAGCTCTAGAACTGGCCACTTTGATGGTGTGGCCTTAATTGTTACTAAGCTTTTTAACATTATAAAACCAGATATTGCTGTCTTCGGGCAGAAAGATTTTCAGCAACTCCTAATCATCAAAAAACTAGCCAACGATTTAAATTTCGAAGTAGAAATTTTTGCTCATGAAGTGGTGAGAGAAAAAAGCGGCTTGGCTATGTCATCGAGAAATCAGAGGTTGTCGCAAGCATCTACAGCCAAGGCTGCAGAGATATTTAAAATTTTAAATGAAATAAAAAATGAAGTTAAAATTTCTGCAAATCCAATAGAAAAAATTTTACAAAAAAAGCGTGAGGAATTGGTTAAATCCGGTTTTGAAAAAATAGATTATCTGGAAATTCGTGACGAAGATAATTTAAAATTAATCACCACTTTTGACCAAAAAGTTCCAGCCCGAATATTTATTGCAGTTTATTTGGCTGGGATTAGGTTAATTGATAATTTATCAATTTAAGCTTTTCTTTAAGCCTTCTTCCATAAGGCTTCACAAACATTCTCATAACATGATTTACATCATCGGCAACGTTGTTTTAGCTATCATGTTGATTGTTGGATATGTTAAATTTCATCGCCTAAAAATCACTTCAGCGAATGGAATAGAAGATCTACAAAAAAAACTTGATAGAGAAGTTTCTGAACGAATTGCCGCCGAAGAAAAATTTTTAACTCTCAGCACAACTCATAACAAAAAGCAAGAGAGCGCAACGCAAGAATTATTGCATGAAATCAGCGAATTACGAAAGGATAAGGAAGAAGAATTAAAGCTGCGCTTGGAAGCAGAAAAACAAATTGAACTAGCCCTGCAAAAAGTAGAGGAAACCAAAAGAAGATTACAAGACTGGCACATAATTCAAGATTCCGTCATGAAAGACGCGAAAGATGCAGTAGCTAAAATGGGTGAGGATCTTTTCAAAAGACTTAACGAAAATTATGGAGCCTCAAGAGCCCTAATCTCTGATAGCGTGGCCTCAAAAACCTCAAAAATTATTTCTGAATTTCTTACAAAAATCGCTACAGAAAAAAAATTGGCAGAAGAAAACCGAATCTCTTCAGTAACAATGCCCCATTCCAAAGCCACTCAACTCAATGTTAATGATCCAGCCAAAAAACTGCTTGCCGATATAATTGCTCTAATGGAGGCCAATGGCCATATAGTTAATACAGATTATTTCTTACCCAAAAACCTTGATAGCCAAAAAGCCAAATTGCTGCTTTGTGAAATTGCTTTTGTCAGCTTTGAAACCCTTTACATCCTTGATTTTAAAGCATGTCGCTATTTTGAAGAATATAAAACCGCCCGCGATTCTAACCGGCTTGCGGCTGAAGCCGTTTTAAAACAAAGGCTTGATAAATATTTCGCTTATCTAGGAAATCCAAAATATCGCGATTCAATCCTAAAAGCAGTCTCTTCAGCAAAGGCTAAATTTAACAAACCAAAAATTGTTATTATTCTTCCTTCAAAAATTGAGATCCAGATCGCCAAAGAAATTCGCTATTACGAAAAAGCAAACCAAGAGGGCTTTAGCATTATGGATTTTGATGGCGCCAGCAACTTGGTTCTATAAAACGGAAAGGCTAACACCGCCATGAAACAAACAGACAAAGCCAACTCTGATCGCAAAATTGGCAATCTCTTTTCTTTAATTCCCTTCGTTAAACCCTACAAACGAGAGGTTCTTTTTGCCTTTTTGGCCTTGTTTGTCACCGCTTGCATGGTTTTATTTTTTGGTAAAGCGATTAAATATCTAATCGATTTTGGCTTCATCCAAAAAAGCGGGCGTTTTCTTAATCTTGTACTTTTGATTTTAGCCCTTGCAGTAATAGTTATGGCAGTGGCTGGTTATTATCGCTCTTCAATCGTTAATGCTACCTCAGAAAAAGTTATTTCCGATCTGCGCAAAAAAGTTTTTGACCATATAATTCGCGTCTCTGCTGAATATTTTGAGATTACCAAAACCGGCGATGTCATCTCCCGCCTTACTGTGGACACCGCAGTGCTTTATAACGTACTCAGTAACACTATTTCATTTTTCCTGCGTAATATACTGCTTTTTGTAGGTGGAATCTGCTTTTTGTTTCTCACCAGCATTAAGCTGAGTTTAATTTCAGCAATGCTGATTCCCGTTGCAATTGCCCCAATAATTTTCATGGGGAGAAAAATAAAAAATCTCTCTGGCCGCTCTCAAGCTGCGCTTGCTTCGGTAGGCGCTCATATTGAAGAAACAATTAACAGCATAAAAACAATTCAGTCCTATCTATGTGAAGAAAAAGAAGCGCGTAATTTTTTCAGTTTTGTTGATTCAGCACTAAAAATTTCTTTGGAAAAAATCCGCGTAAAATCCTTAATGATTGCCTTTGTTATCACTTTTGCTTTTGGCGGAATTGGGGTAGTGTTGTGGGTTGGAGGGCATGATGTTTTAGAAGGTAGAATCACTTCCGGTGATCTTTCGTCATTCATTTTTTATTCAGTTATAACTGCGACATCCTTGGTTTCGCTAAGCCAAATTGCTGGACAATTACAAAGCGCCTCTGCTTCTGCAGCGCGGGTTTTTGAAATATTGAAAATTGAATCTCCAGTCAAAGAAGTAGCTGTTCCGCAGCCTTTTAATCCGTCGGAAGAAATCACCATAAAGTTTCATAATGTTAATTTTTCTTATCCAAGTCGTAAGGAGTTCTTGATTCTGAAAAACTTCAATTTGGAAATAAAGCCAGGAGAAAAAATTGCGATTGTGGGTTCAAGCGGCGCCGGCAAAAGCACAATCTTACAGCTTCTGTTGCGCTTCTATGATGTTGATGCAGGCCTCATCACTCTTAATGACTATGATATAAAATCTTTATCATTTTCTGATTTGCGAAAAAATTTCGCTTATATTTCGCAAGATTGTTTTATTTTTTCGGGCACGATTTTTGAAAACATTGCTTATGTGGATAAATCAATAACAGAAGAGCGTGTAAAAGAGATAATCGCCGCCAATCCTGCCCTTAATTTTATTAATTATTTACCACACAAATTACACAGTTTCGTGGGCGAAAAAGGCATTAAACTTTCCGGCGGCGAGCGCCAAAGGATTGCTATCGCCCGCGCTATTATCAAGGATTCGCCTATTCTGCTTTTGGATGAAGCAACTTCATCTTTAGATAATCAAAACGAGCAGTCGATAAATCGCACTATCGGCGATTTTGCTAAAAATAAAACCGTAATCACCGTGGCCCATAAACTTTCATCAATAATTTCTTCTGATCATATTGTTTTTATCAAAGATGGCGAAATAGCTGAGATTGGTTCGCATCAAGAGTTAATAGCCTGGGATGGGCTTTACAAAAAAATGTATGAAGCGGAAGTTTTTGATACAGCCAAAAATTAGAAAATATTTCTATATTATCTCTGACAAAGCTCGCGGTAAAATATTATAAGAAAGACAAGAGCCAAATGAGGAGATCTAATTTAGCCTTGGAGTAGTAGGGCGCCCTCAGAATTTACTAACGCATTCATATATATATTTATTTGCTAATTATACATACAAAAACGCGGGGAATTGGGTATTATATCGCAAAAACCGTGCTGCGCTTTAGTAGTGGCAAGAGAGAATATAACTTCAGCAAAAGAGCAAAATTCTAATCAATTGTGAAAGCAAAACTGAGGTCAATAGTCCTCACTAAAAAGCAGAGAAAATTTATTACTAAAACTCTATCTTACTCCTTTATTCCTGCGCCAAAAAGGCAAAAGCACTGAAAGAACTTTCCGAAAAAGTAATAAATAAAAAATTCAGATTTTTTAGCAGCGCCCTTGCAATCATAAAATCGCTTCCTACATAGATGCGCAATGCAAATTCTTTAACCTACTAATTCTTAACAAATTATGACTAAAGTAATCGGGATCGACCTGGGCACCACAAATTCATGCGTGGCCATTATGGAAGGAAAAAATGCCAAAGTTATTGAAAACTCCGAAGGTGCAAGAACCACACCATCCATTGTTGGTTTTCTTGGCAATGGGGAAAGAGTTGTTGGCGCCCCCGCAAAAAGGCAGGCTGTAACCAATCCACAAAATACGATTTTCGGCATTAAAAGGCTAATCGGTAGAAGAGATAATGACCCTCTAACAGAAAAGGATAAAGGCTTAGTGCCTTACAAAATCGTGCCTTCAGCTAATGGTGATGCTTGGGTTGAAGTGAAAGGCGAAAAATATTCACCAAGCCAAATTTCTGCCTTCATTTTACAAAAAATGAAAGAAACCGCTGAAAGTTATTTAGGCGAAAAAGTTGAAAAAGCTGTAATCACTGTTCCCGCTTACTTCAATGACTCACAGCGCCAAGCAACAAAAGATGCCGGAAAGATCGCCGGCCTTGATGTTTTACGTATCATTAATGAACCAACTGCAGCTGCCCTTGCTTATGGCTTGGAGAAAAAAGGTGGCGAAACCATCGTAGTTTACGATTTAGGCGGCGGAACTTTTGACGTTTCGGTGCTAGAAATTGGCGATGGCGTATTTGAAGTTAAAGCAACTAATGGCGATACTTTCTTAGGCGGTGAAGATTTTGATATGAGAATTCTACAATATTTAACAGATGAATTCAAGAAAAGCACTGGCGTTGATTTATCAAAGGATCCACTTGCCTTACAACGCTTGAAAGAAGCTGCAGAAAAAGCCAAAATCGAGCTTTCTTCAACATTAGAAACTGAAATCAATTTACCTTATATAACCGCTGACGCAAGTGGCCCTAAGCACCTAAATGTTAAACTTTCACGTGCTAAATTAGAGCAATTAGTTGACGACTTAATCCAACGCACCATCAAACCTTGCGAAAATGCTTTGCAAGACGCTGGCTTAAAACCTTCTGATATTAATGAAGTTATCTTGGTTGGCGGTATGACTCGTATGCCGAAAGTAATCGAGACTGCTAAAAAGCTTTTCGGCAAAGAGCCAAATAGAAGTGTAAATCCTGACGAAGTGGTAGCAATTGGTGCAGCAATCCAAGGTGCAGTTTTACAAGGTGATGTAAAAGATGTTCTTCTTCTTGACGTAACACCTCTATCTCTTGGTATTGAAACAGCCGGCGGCGTTTTCACCCGCTTAATTGATCGCAACACAACAATTCCAACTAACAAAAGCCAAGTTTTCTCAACAGCAGCAGATGGCCAAACTGCGGTTACTATAAAAGTTTTCCAAGGAGAACGCGATATTGCTGCTCACAATAAATTGCTTGGTGAATTTAATTTAGAGGGCATCGCACCTGCACCGCGTGGTGTGCCGCAAATTGAAGTTAGTTTCGATATTGATGCTAACGGTGTGGTAAAAGTTTCAGCTAAAGATAAAGCAACTAATAAAGAACAACAAATCAGAATCCAATCTTCTGGTGGCTTGTCTGAAGCAGAAATTCAAAAAATGATGAAAGATGCTGAAGCCAATGCTGCTGCTGATAAAGCTAAAAAAGAGCTTATCGAAGCCAAGAACCAAGCGGATTCTGCTGTTTATGAAACTGATAAATCTTTAAAAGAACATGGTGATAAAGTTGATTCTTCAACTAAATCAGCCATTGAGACAGAACTTCAAAAAGTAAAAGATTTAATTGCCAAACCGGAAGCAACAGCTGCCGAATTAAAATCGGCCACTGAAAATTTGATCCAAAACACTATGAAGCTTGGCGAAGCAATCTATAAAGCTCAAGCCGCTACTGCCAATGCTGGTGATAATTCTTCTTCAAATGACTCATCTTCAGAAAAAGTTGTCGATGCTGAATATGAGGAAGTAAAAGACGACAAAAAATAAACGGACGCCCTACAAAACTTTCACAAGATAGCAAATATTGTCCTAAATAGTACCATGCTGAAGCCTCTCTTCGCATGGTGCTATTTTCATCCTATTTATCCCATTATCCCAAAAAATCTTAAAAAAACTTGAGCTGACTGAAAATTCTTTGTGCTCTCCCGATATAATTAATTCCCAAATATAAACGCTGTTGAAAATTCATTGCGGTTTTTCATTGCGCTTTACCATAAGCAAATGTCAAGATGACAAAAACCCACAAAGCTCCAAGCTCACAATTGACAGCCTTAAATAATTTAAACTCTACGCACAATAAATGATCGACGAAACCACAAGCGCGCCTCGCTATGTTTTATTTGTTGGTGAGGAAGAAAATGCTAGAAAATATTTTGCCGAAGGATTGCAACATATGTTTAACATTTTCACCGCTGGAAGCGTCGATGATGCGATAAAAATCATTAAGGAACACCATAAGAATATCGCTGTTGCAATTACTGATCAAAAAATACCAGGCGGCAATGGCCTAAAATTATTAAGGTTTTTGCGCGAAAACCATCCTCCTACTGTGCGCCTTTTAGCCGCCGCCCATCACGATTTGCCAGAAGCAGCCGAAGCAGTTAACACGGGTGAAATTTTCCGCTATATACCCAAGCCCTGGGATCATGATATGCTAAAAACTGAACTAGCTCAGGCCGTGGAAATTTTTGAATTGCGCCTTAAACGCTTCAGAGTGGTAAGGGAGAAAATCATGGTCAAAAGGAAAATGACTAAAATTGAGCGGGCTAAGGCATTAATTTTAATTGCTCGAACGCTTGTCTTTATTCGCTTCAGCAAAAGCTCGATGCAAAATTTCATTAAAAAATTCGCTATCGTCCCTATTGAAGCTCATGACAAAAATTGGAATAATTTTGATTTTAGCAAAAGCGAGACTTCAGAAACAAAATTCTTGTTGGAAATAGTTGAAAAATTGCAGGCCGGAATTCCAATCACTGCCGATTATAGCACGGTGGATAATTTTAATTATTATAGGCTTTCAGCTTTGCTTGAACGAATAAAATCTCCCACTCTTCAGCTTAAAATTTCCGAAGGAATTCATGGCAAAATTAACGAAAAATCTCTTTTTCTTATAATCAAAAACTTAGTAAAAATTGCAGAAACGGCTGCCTTTATGAATATTGAAGTTAAAGGAGAAAATTTGGTCATAAATTTAAAACTTGAGCACTTTAAATACCCACAAAATGACAATATTTTTATTCAAAACCCTGAAAAACCGCTCACTGATTTTTATATAAATATGATGATTTGCTATTTGATGGCCGGACATCATGGTGGGACAGTAGAATTATATAAGGATGATCAAAATCTGAATTGTACGATAAAATTACCTTACAGTGAGGGGCGCCTTGATGCTCTCGTTACAGATAATGACAGCTCGCTGGAAAACAGCATCCTATCCACAATAGTTTCTTGAAAGGTCTAGAGCCTGTCTTAAAACTCACAACCCAATAGCCAAACAAACGAAGGCTATAA
>CAZCWN010000004.1:0-39998 GCA_964502375.1 uncultured Rhizobium sp.
GGAATCAAGTATTTGCTGGGTTGAAATGATCAAGAGGTTTTGAGACAGGCTCTAGACTAATAAGGCCAATTAATGTTGGGGTAAGCAATAGCTTTAAAATGAAAATATTTTCCATTTATTAATTTATGAATTGGTTAAGTGCGACCTGAAACTAGGGCTAAGATATAACATCTATTTTTTAGATTTTCTTTGAGGTAGCTATTTCACTAATGTGGGTAAGTTAAAAGATTTAATTTTTCTAAATAACTAGTGTTAAAGCTTGTAAATGCTAGGCTTCACAAATCATCAAAAAGTGACTCGCAAAAACTCTGATTGCTAATAGATCAGCACCTTTATGAAATCTCTTGTGTAAGTGTGCCAAGCCAGATAAATCAAGGGCTCGTCCTTTGAAAAATAATTAGCATTTAAACTATAATCTTCACAGCCCTTCCATTTTGTTAGTATTGTTTTAAAACTGGCCCCTCATAAGTTTTCTAAAAAAAATTAGCGAGTTTTAAGAAATTTTGTGGATGTGATGCATTAGAAACTTATTTCACAAAACCGCGGAAGATAGGATGAAGGGTTTTTGAAAAAAGCTTCTAAACCTTTCTACCTCTTCCTTAAAAATTTATCTAAAATGAAGTCAGATTTTCGCCCACAAAGCAGAAAAGAATTCGTTTTCATGATAATCATTTTGGGAAGCATTGTCGCGGTTGGGCCTTTTACAGTTGATATGTATTTACCGGCATTTTCTGCAATTGCCGTAAGTTTTAATGCACCTGAGCCCATGGTGCAGCTTTCTCTAACTTCTTATTTTATTGGTCTAGCCCTTGGTCAAATATTTTATGGGCCTATAATTGATCGTTTTGGCCGAAGAATTCCGCTGTTTGTAGGACTGCTTATTTATATAGCCTCTTCTCTCGCCTGTTATTTTAGTTCTAGCGTAGAGCATTTGATAGTGCTGCGCTTCTTTCAAGCACTTGGAGCTTGTGCAACGGCTGTTGTTCCGCCAGCTATTGTGCGTGATATTTTCTCTCCCCAGGAATGCGCCACTGTTTTTTCACATTTAGTGTTAGTAATGGGGTTGGCACCAATTGTTGCACCAGTTATAGGCAATATTTTCCTGACTATATTTGAGTGGAAAACGATTTTTATTTTTACAACCGGCTTTGGAATATTTTGTTTAATCCTTGCTTATTACACTATACCAAATGGTGAAAGTTTAAGCCATAGAGATGAAATGAGTAACGCTCTAAAAAAATATTTTGGAATTTTGCATGATCGCAATTTTGTTGTTTGCACCATAAGTAATGGTTTAGCACTTGCTGCCTTACTCTCATATATCACCGGCTCGCCCTTTGTTTATCTGAATTTTTTCCATATTTCTTCTCATGGATATAGTTTATTTTTCTGCGCCAATGCTATTGGATTTATGGTAATTGCTCAGGTAAATGCTCGTCTGCTTAAAAAATTTTCGATAGAAGAAATTCTTGCTAAAATTATGTTCATAACTTCGCTTGCCGGAGGAATATTAATCTTTGTTGGATATAACGAACCAACCTTTTGGTTTTTAACTTCAATATTGTTTATTTTTTTAATGGGTCTCGGCATTATTCTTCCCAACAGCGCGGCTCTTGCTTTATCAAACCAACCCAAGCACACTGGGTCAGCAGCAGCCCTTCTCGGAACGCTACAATTCGGACTTGCCACAATTGCATCTTTTTTGGTAAGTAAATTTAATGATGGAACCGCCTTTTCTATGAGCCTGATTGTCGGAGGTTGTGGAATTGGATCCTATCTGATTTATCGTTTCTTTAGATGAAATGTATTTTTCACCCCTTGCTCACCTAAATAATCCTTGCCGCAAACAGCAATTTATGCTATAAAGCAAAATCAAATAATAAAAATCACAAATAATTAATTATGCCAGCATCTAACGCTAATTCCTCGCCTCAATTTAATGCCTTACAAGGTAGAAAAGAGGGTATAAACGCACAGTTACAAGCATATAAGGCTGGGCAAGATGCAGAATATTTAAATAAATCAGTAAATCCTCGAGAGTTCCTACGCGAAAAAACTGAAGAAGCGTACAAGGAAATTACCGGCCTCCTTACCCCGACCACTGATGAACTTTTAAACAAAGAAGAAATCATTGCCCGATTACAGTTGGTTTGTGATTACAGGCTTGGGGTTTACAGTAAGAAAGTCACTTTCAAAAATGAGGAAAAGGAAGGGAAAGAGGAAATTTTAATAATTCGCGATGCGCGTAGACAAGAAGAGTGCATAAAGAATGGATTAGACCCTTACAAAAATTTTGGCGACTCCTATTTAGGCATGATTGTAAATCAATTTCGTGCTGCAGAAGAAATTATTGATATTTCCGAGGCATCTGACGCCCAAAAAGCCGCTCTAAAAAAACAGTTGGATGCCCAGCTCCGGGGAATATTGGGAAGCGCTGTTAATCTATTGCAAGCTGATCATATAACTCCTGAGAAGGCAGAAGAACAATTATCAACACTAAATCGAGCTGTCACTGGCTTGTTGGCGGACTCTTTATATGAGGGCCTACCAAATGAAAGAGAATCCGATAAAAAAGGAGTAAAAGTAAGGCCCAATCAAACAGAATGGGGAAACAGGCTAAACAAAGCTAAAGATTATGCTAATTTTCGTGATGACCATGGCAGCATAGCCACTTTTATCAGTGTAACAGAGAGAGACTCTGACCCAGATAAAAATATTGATGCAGAATCGGTTGAAATCGCCGTCAAGATGTCGGAGATCACCGAGGAACAGGAAACTCTGATAAATGACTTTAAAAACCAAAGATGGTACCAAGAGCTACCAGAATATGAGAAACTCTTGGTCTTAAAGAATTTACCAAAAGTATTAAGCGGCGATAAAGTAATCCCCACCCAGATCAAATCCTTTCCCTTATTAAGAAATGGATGGTTAAGCGTTGTTAAATGCACAGATCACATAGTAGATACAAATAAAGAGGAGACCCTATTTGAAAAAGTGCGCTCTGGAGCACCAGTTCGGGTTATAGGAAAACCAGTTCGTATACTGCCCAATTTTTTTTCAAAACAAGCCAGAGAAGACCTTGAAGCAAGCACAACTGCTAGTGTTGGGATCTTAGAACAAATAAGAGAGTTTTTTAATTCTGGAAGCACCCCTAAGCAACTTCACGTAACTTCCTTGAACCGAGGAGGCAGCAAAATACGCATCGGGGAAAATGGCATAGTGGAGACTCTGAAGGCCGCAATTGCTAATATAAATAAGAGCGAAAACAAAGACGCTGTAGCTTTCACACATCTAGGCATAAATTGGGCAGCTAAAGCACCAAGTGGCAAAATTACGCCTACTTTGGCTGAAAGGTTAACCTCTAATATAGTAGTTTTCCAACGTAGAAAGAAGTTTATAAATATAGCTGTCAGCAAAAGCCTTGAGCTGGACCAAACAGAAGAAGAAATAGATGCCAGCTCTTGCAAAAGTGGTAAAGACCGAACTGGCGCTTATATGTATGCCAAGACTGCTATGGCTATAAAAAACTTTCTTAGTCGTGGTAAAACTGATAAAAAATTTTTAAAAAAATTAGAAGAGAGAATAGAAGACGCAATTGCTTATGGCGGCCATGCTCAATATTTATGCGGCTCATGGGGCGGCACACTATTTTGCTCAGCATTAAAACCAGTTCCATATAAATCTCTTAAGTCAGCAGACCCTTATGTTCCTCCTAGATTACACCCCATTTTATTCCAACAAGGCATAGGCCGGGCGAATAATTTGAAAGTGAAGAAAAAAAATATGCTAGGCAAAAAGGTGGAGAAAACAGAAGAAGACTATGATAGAGAAAAAAAAGCTGTTCAAACTTTTATCGATGGAACAGAAATCTCAAAAGAAATAGTAAAAGAAATCAATCCTGATCCTGATCCTGATTCTGAGCCTACTCTAAAACCCCAACTAGTTGAATTTAATATAGGTTCAAAACCACGTTCTTTCGTGGCAATGGTTATGGCGGAAGAACAAGAAGAGGCCGAAAAAGCGGCAGATATTTTTATTAAAGTAAGAACAAGTGAAATTTATCAGGAATTTCATGAAAAATACGGCCTGACTCCAGCTCAATTTAAGTTATTTTTACATTTAGCTGATAGTGCCGCTGAATTTAATAATGGAAAAGGCCAAAAAGGATTTAAATTCTTTTTAGCCGATAAACTTTCTCAGCTTGGTCTTGGGGAAACTAATAAGGGTTTCCTAAGCACCTTAATGTCTGGATATAAAGGATCAGATAAAGAGCAATTGATTAAGCAATGTGTAGAAAAAACAGACCTAGCAGGCGCTAAAGATAAGACAAAAGCAGATAAATATTTTGCACACATTGATAATAAAGGTCGCAAGCAAAAGGAGCCAGTTGCAGATGAGCAGCGCCTTTTCACTGAGGATATGCTTGACGATCTAACACCAGAGCAAAAAAATTTCTGCCATATTATGATGGTTCTATCGGCCAAATTGCAGAATTTAAGCAAGGATGAGGAAAAAATTGAAATACGCAAAAAAGGCAGCACCAGCCTAACCCTTGCCAGAAGCCACTATATAGCTTCGCATTTACTAAAAGATAAGGACTTCATAAGAGACCCAGCGAATTATACCCCTCCTATTGAGCGCTCTCGTTAATTATGCTTCGTTAAAATTCTTTAAGGCAGCACAGGTTTTTGCTATAATAGAATTGGTTAGAAGCCTTGATTTTTCAGGAATTACTAGGCGTTTTTCGTCAAACTCAATAAGGCCGCAATAAACCAAATTCTGCAATTTTTTTAAGTCAAAAATTTCGCCAATATTTTTTTGCGAATGCCTAAGAAAAATTTCATTAGATAGCCCTTCAGCTAGGCGCAGCCCCATTAAAATCAATTCTTCTACTAACTCTGCTGGAGAAATTTCTTCAATTTTTTGTAGCCCACAGCCTTCCTTTTCTATCTTGCGAAACCATGACATTGGCTCATGCAACATGGTAATTGCTTGACGGTTTTTGTGATCTTTAAAATAAATTCGCGAGTGGGCACCGGCGCCAATTCCAATATAATCATGGCTCTGCCAATAAGCCAAATTATGCCGACATAAAAAATTATTTTTGGCGTAGTTAGAAATTTCATAAAGCTGCAAACCAGCCTCAGCAGTGATCTGATTGGTCATTTCATAAAATTCTGCCGCCAAATTCTCATCCGGCAGAGCAAATTTTTTATTCTGAAAATCAGAAAAAAAACGCGTCCCTTTTTCAATGGTAAGTTGATAAAGAGATAAATGCTTCGTACCAAAATTAATTGCCCTGTTTAATTCCTCAGCCCAGTCCTTAAGGGATTGCTCCGGCCTTGCATAAATTAAATCAAAAGAAAAATTATCGAAAATTTTTGCCGCTAATTCGATAGTTGAAATAGCTTCTTTTGCTGAATGTTCGCGCCCTAGAAATTTTAAATCTGCATCATTTAAAGCCTGAATTCCAATTGATAACCGATTAACACCAATTGCGCGCAAATCCTTGAATTTAGCAGCTTCAGCCGAAGTTGGATTAGCTTCCAGGCTAATTTCACAATTCTCATCCACTTTCCATAATTGAGAAATTTTCTTTAAAATTCCTTCCACCAAAAACATTGGCATTAGAGAGGGTGTGCCTCCGCCAAAAAAGATTGTCTTCACTTGGCGGGGTGAAATTTTCGCAGCAAAAAATTCTAATTCTTGCTCATAGGCAGATAAAAACTTTTCATGATTAACCCCCTCGCGCACATGCGAGTTAAAATCGCAATAAGGGCATTTCGATTTACAGAAAGGGTAATGAATATAGATAGATAAAGGTTCAGCCACAATTTTCTTGATCTAATGAATAGCAAAAATAACTTGATAAAAATTATCGTTTTCAAATTTTAATCTAACAAAAAATGCTGCAAATCGCAATTGTTGTCTTTCGCGAAATTCTTGAAATTGCTCTTATCCTTGGAATTTTAACTGCTGCAACTAAAGAAATTCCTGGCCGAGCAAAATGGATAATCAGCGGTCTAAGCCTTGGTATTATTGGTTCGATGATTTTAGCATTATTTACAGACCGCATCTCAGAAAGTTTAAATGGCATGGGACAAGAATTTTTTAACGGCCTAATTTTAATCGCTGCTGCCATAATGATTTCCTGGACAATCTTATGGATGCAAAAACATGCTAAATCGATATCCGCTGAATTAAAGCGCCTTGGAAATTCAGTGCGCGAAGGCAAAAAACCACTCTATGTTCTTCTCTTCGTAGTTTTTTTCGCTGTATTGCGCGAAAGCACAGAAATTGTGCTTTTCAGTTATAGCTACTTTATTTCTGGCACACCTGCTTCCCATATTCTTCTTGGGTTAGTTGTTGGAATAATTTTTGGCTTATCTACTGGAGCCGCACTTTATTTTGGTATGTTAAAGGCCTTTGGAAAATATTTTTTCAGCGTAACAACCTGGATTTTAGTTTTCTTTGCAGCCGGAATTGCCGCACAAGGAGTTGGTTTCTGGATCAATGCCGAGCTATTGCCGGCCCTTGGTAATCCTGCCTTTGATAGCTCAGCATTATTATCACAACAAAGTATTTTTGGAAAATTCCTACATATATTTTTTGGCTATATTGATCAGCCAGCTGGCAGCCAGCTTATTGCTTATTTTATAACTCTCGCCGTTCTTACAATGGGCTTAAAGATTGCCCAAAAAATGTAATAAATGGCCGCAGATCTAGCTTTGAGCGGCCATAAGATTCTGAATTCTCCTGGAAAAATCTTTAGTGTTTTTAATCGGCTCATCTTCAATTACACAGGCTAAATCAAATAAGGTGTGCACTTGATCGCGAGCCTTATCTTTATTGGCCTCATTGGCATAATCTTCATTTAAAGATTTGATGATAGGATTCGCTGGATTTATCTCAAAAATTTTGGCGCTCGCTGATTGAATTTGCTTTTGTTCAAGCAAAAATCTCTCCAGACGAATATCCATTGAAAAACTATCCACAGCCAAGCAAACCGGTGAATCAGTAAGCTTTTTAGAAATCCGCACATCCTTCACTTTATCTCCTAATTCATCTTTAATGAATTTTATCAACCCATCAAATTGGCTGCTTGTAACATCTTTAATTTCTTCTTTTTTTTCCTTATTTTCTTCGTCTGCTTTTTTTTCCTCTGCACCTTTTTCAATTTCGCCCAGATCAATATCATGGCGATTAATTGATTGGAACTCCTTCTCTTTGTAAGGCAGAGCCACTGTCACCCAAAATTCATCTACCGCATCAGTTAAGAACAAAACTTCCACATCTTTTTTCAGGAAAATTTCCAGTTGTGGCGAAGATTTTATTTTTTCAACAGATTCACCTGTTAAGAAATAAATCTTATTTTGGCCCGGTTTTGCACGCTCTAAATATTCCGCCAAAGAAATTAATTTATCGCCGGATTTTGAAGAACTAAAACGGCAAATTTCTAAAATTTTTTCACGGAATTCGGATGATTCGCATAATCCCTCTTTCAAAACAGCGCCAAAATTATTCCAGAATTTAAGATATTCTTCTTCGCTCTCAGAGGCCTTTTTCTTTAGTTCAGAAAGCACTTTATTGACGACTGATTTTCTGATTTTGTCGAGCACCAAACTATGCTGTAAATTTTCACGGCTGATATTTAGCGGTAGATCATCAGAATCGATTAGACCGCGCAGGAAGCGCATGCAAGCTGGGACCAAATTTAAATCTTCGCTGATGAAAACTTTTTTTACATAAAGTTTCACAGAAGTTCGGCGGTCAGGATGAAAAAGGTCAAAAGGTTTGGTGCTTGGAATAAAAAGTAAATTAGTGTAACTAACCACACCCTCCACTTTGTTGTGCAGCGTCATTAAAGGCTCGCCAGGCAGATGCGAAATATGTTTGAAGAAATTTTGATATTGCTCTGTGGTAATTTCTTCTTTTGGTTTTGTCCATAAAGCCGAAGCCGAATTGAGAACTTCAATTTTGGCACCCGCTTCAGTATTTTCAGGGATAAATTCAACTTTGAAATTGATGTGATCCGAATAAGTTTGCACCACATATTTGATGTGAAAACGATCCAAAAATTCAGCAGCATCATCTTTCAAATGCAGAATTATTTTTGTCCCCCGCTTTATTTCTTCATTGCTTGGCGAAACCTCGAAATTACCGGCCCCGTGCGATTCCCATTTCCATGTTTTTTCTTCATCAAATTTGCGCGAAATCACTTCCACTTTGTTGGCAATCATAAAGCTGGCATAAAACCCGACACCAAATTGCCCAATTAATTGTACATCTTTTTGTTTATCCCCGGTGAGCGATTTTATAAAATTCTCAGTGCCTGAGCGCGCAATAGTACCAAGGTTTTGAATTAAATCATCACGGTTCATTCCTACGCCATTATCGCTGATAATTAAAAGTTTTTTTGCTTTATCAGTTGTGATGGAAATTTTTAATTCATCCCCAGAAATATCAGGGTTCTGCGCTGATAAATAACGCAACTTATCACAAGCATCGGAAGCGTTTGAAATCAATTCCCGCAAGGCTACATCTTTGTTAGTGTAGAGCGAATTGATCATCAAATTAAGAATTTTCCCAACCTCAACATCAAAATTAAATTGCTGCGATTGGTTAGAAGTTTGAGTGTTTTCTGTCATTTTTGGATTTGGTTTGATTAAAACAGAGAGCTACGAATGCCATCAGATATAGGTAAATTAGAACGCCAATTCAAGGCTATAAAATTTTTTCTGAATAATTTTTTCTAAATCCGAATTTGTTGGCAGATTTTCTTTCCCCAAAATTTCTGCCATTGAAGTTACGCCAAATTCCTTGATACCACAGGGTACAATGTGGCTAAAGCCTGACAAATCCGGGTCCACATTAATTGCAATGCCGTGATAGCTTACCCATTTTTTGATTTTTATACCAAGGGCGGCGATTTTTTTCTCACCCTCTTTTGTCTCCACCCAAACACCAACCCGACCTTTTTTGATTTCACCTTTAATTCCAAATTCTGCCAAAATAGCGATAACCCAACTTTCTAAAAACTCAACAAAGCGCGCCACATCTGGCTTACCAGCGGAAAAAAACTTTTTCAAATCCAGCATAATATAAATAATTTTCATGCCCGGACAGTGATAAGTATATTTTCCACCCCGATTAGTTTTGACTACTGGTATATCAGTTTTAGCCAACAAATCTGCCTCATTAGCGCTGACCCCAGCAGTATAAACAGGTGAATGTTCTAAGAGCCAAATTGCTTGCTTTGCCTTGCCAGTGATAATTTCTTCAACGCGATTTTGCATAAATTTTAAAGCATCATCGAAATGCACTGGTGTTGTGCTGGCAAGCCATTCAATGTTGGACAAATTCTTTTCTTTCATTATAATTTTTAAATGATTCTAGCCCTTAATTTAAACATAGCATGATTGCAAAACTCCGCGGTTTTATTGATTCCATCGCTGAAGACAAGTGTATAATTGATGTTAATGGCGTTGGTTATTTAGTATTTATTTCAGGCAAAACTGCAGCTTTTTTAAAACAATTTCCCCGCGAAAAAGAAGTTTCTTTAACCATTGAAACTGTGGTAAAAGAAGACGCCATAGAACTTTATGGATTCGGCACCGAAATAGAAAAAAGCTGGTTCCTAGAACTCACCAAAGTGCAAGGTGTGGGCGCTAAAATGGGGCAAAAAATTCTCGGATTTTTTTCAATCGAAGATTTAGCTAAAGCCCTTATTTCCTCTGATGAAAAAGCCTTTTCAAAAATTTCTGGGATTGGCCCGAAGCTTGCTAGCCGTATAACCACAGAGTTAAAAGATAGCCCAAAGAAGCTGGGAATCGCCATTGGTTTTGAGATAAGTGAATCTAAAGATTTCAATAATATTTTAGGCAATCAAATCGCCAGTGATGCCCTCTCAGCCCTTGAAAATCTTGGCTATAAGAAACATGATTGTTTACGAGTAATTGATTTTTTATCTAAAAATAATCCTGAAATTACTTTAGAAAATTTAATCACCTCCAGCCTTAGAGAATTAAGCAAAAACAAATTCTAACGATGGTAAAAAACGAAAATTTGAACCCAATAAGACAAGAAGAAGAGCGCAATGAGAATTTATTGCGGCCTAGCTATTTACGAGATTTCCTAGGCCAAGAAAAACTTAAAGAAAATTTAGAAATTTTTATTCGCGCCGCCAAAAGCCGCGGCGACTCACTTGATCATTCGCTATTTTACGGCCCTCCCGGCCTTGGCAAAACAACTCTTGCCCAAATTATCGCCCATGAAATGGGTGTTGGCTTTAAAGGCACTGCCGGCCCTGTAATTTCCAAGTCTGGCGACCTTGCTGCAATTTTAACCAATCTGCAAGCGGGCGATGTTTTGTTCATCGATGAAATTCACCGTTTAAATAAAAATGTCGAAGAAGTGCTTTACGCTGCGATGGAAGATTTCAAGCTTGATATCGTAATTGGCGAAGGCCCTGCAGCGCGTGCTATAAAAATTGATTTGCCGAAATTCACATTAGTTGGCGCCACAACGCGAGTGGGGTTGCTTGCAAACCCTTTAAAAGACCGCTTTGGAATCCCAATGCGTATTAATTTTTACAGCCCGAAAGAGCTTGAGCAAATCATCATTCGCGACGCCAAGATTTTAAATGTTGAAATTGAAAAAGATGCTGCAGCAGAAATTGCCAAGAGATCGCGCGGAACCCCTAGAATCGGTATTAGGCTGTTAAAAAGAGTGCGCGATTTTGCTTCTCATTTAAACGAAAAAATTATCTCTCGCAAAACTGCTGATCATGCTTTGCAGCGCTTGGAAATTGATTCTGAAGGTCTTGACTCTTCTGACTATCGCTATCTGAAATTTATTGCTCAAAATTATCGCGGCGGCCCAGTTGGAATTGAAACCATTTCCGCTGCTATTGGTGAAGAAAAAGACACTGTCGAAGAAACAATTGAACCATATTTAATTCAACAAGGCTTTGTTGAAAAAACCCCACGCGGCCGCGCCATTACTGAAAAGGCGTTTAAACATTTGGGGATTATGGGTAATTTACTAACATTATGAAAAATAAAAAAATCCTTCTGATAATCACCGGCTCAGTTGCGGCCTATAAAGCAATGGACTTAGTTCGTTTGTTGAAAAAAAATTCTTTCGAAATCACTTGCGTTTTAACCAAAGCAGCCAGCAAATTTATCACGCCTCTTCTGGCTTCATCGCTCTCTGGCACCAAAACTTACAATGAACTTTTTTCAGTTGATAATGAGTTGGAAATGGGCCACATCAACCTTTCGCGCCAGTCTGATTTGCTTGTTGTAGCACCTGCTTCGGCCGATTTCATTGCTAAAATGGCTCATGGTTATGCGGATGATTTGGCCTCAAATGTGCTCCTTGCTGCTAATAAAAAAATTATTCTAGCCCCGGCAATGAATGAAAAAATGTGGCAACAAAAACAAACTCAGGAAAATTTACAAACTGTTATTAGCTCAGGAGTGTCAATGGTTGAGCCCGAAACTGATATTCTTGCTTGTGGCGAATTAGGCATTGGCAAAATGGCTCCAGTTGAAAAAATTTATGCAAAAATTTGTGATTTTTTTGCCAAAGAAAATCAGTTAAAAGGGAAAAAAATTCTTATTACTGGCGGCGCAACTTTTGAGCCAATTGACCCAGTGCGCTTTATTGGCAATGCCTCTTCCGGTAAGCAAGCCAACGCTATCGCTAGAATATTAAGAGAAATGGGGGCAGATGTAACAATGATAGCCGGATATGTAAGTGAAAAAATTTTGCTGCCCAAGGAAAAAATTATCAGCGCTAAAACTGCCATAGAAATGCTTGAAGCAGTAAAAAATAATCTTGCTGACACTGATGTGTTTATTGGTTGCGCCGCTGTTTGTGATTTTCGGGTGAAACAAATTTTTCAAGAAAAAATCAAAAAATCTGAATTAAAAAATCTTACCTTAGAATTAGAAAAAAATCCCGATATTTTACAATTTGTTGGCACAGAAAAACAGCGCCCTGCACTAGTTATTGGCTTTGCCGCTGAAAGTGAAAATCTGCAAAAATATGCTCAAGAAAAATTGCAGCAAAAAAATTGCGATTTGATTGTGGCCAATGATATCGAAGACGGAAAAATTTTTGGTAGTTCTCAAACAAAAGCCTTTTTTGTTAGCGCAGAAAAAATTGAAGAACTTGGTAGAATTTCGAAAGACGCCTTAGCAGAATTATTGGCGCAAAGAATTGTCGAATTTTTCAACAATAAGCATTAGCCAATTTTTTTCATCAGGCGTGAGGCCAGTTGTAAGATGGCCTAAGATCATTTCATGATATTTTTTAAGCCAGATTTTTTCTGGGTAAGTCAGCATAGAAAAATCAATAAGATTAGGATCAATCGGCGCCAAAGTTAGGGTGCGAAAATGCAAAAATTTTTCATCGCATTTCTCAACTAAGAGCAAATTTTCAATCCTGATTCCATATTCATTTTCTTTATAAAAACCCGGCTCATTAGATAAAATCATGCCCGGTAAAAGCGGCTGCAAACTCGCCCGCCTACTGATTGCGCACGGCCCTTCATGAACAGATAAAAAACTGCCAACCCCATGGCCAGTGCCATGATCATAATCTTTTTTATCACTCCATAAATGAAAACGCGCCAGAGCATCAAGGCTTGCCCCACTTGTTCCGAGAGGAAATTTAGCGCGCGCCAAAGCAATATGTCCTTTTAAAACGCGGGTGAAATTTTCAATCATTTCAGGCCTAGCTTTACCAATCGCAACTGTACGCGTGACATCAGTTGTGCCGCAAAAATCTTCGCCAAAATATTGGCCACCTGAATCAATCAAATAAAGCGAATCACCAGAAATTTTTTGATTGGTTGCAGAAGAAGCTCGATAATGAATAACCGCGCCGTTAGCGCCGAAAGATGATATTGAAGCAAAACTTGGATATAAAAAACCAGGCTGTTGTTTTCTGAATTCCAGTAATTTTTCTTCTGCTTTTATCTCATCAATTTCACCATCCATTTCACTTTTGTCTTTTAACTCACAATCAAGCCAGAATAAGAATTTTGTAAGCGCTAAACCGTCATGTTGATGCGATTTTATCGCCCCCTCAATTTCAGTTTTATTTTTGCAAGCTTTTAAAATTTCTATCCCATCATTTTGGGCAACAATTTCAAAATTTTCTTTTTCTAAGAGTTGATAAAGCCAGTAGTTAGTAGCTCCAACATCAATTTGAATTTTCTTAATGTTTTTTCTTACCTCAGAAATTCTAGCGGCAAAAAACTGTGGTTGAATAGCGGTAATTTTTAGCAAATTAGTGGCCGAAATTTTCGACAATCTTTTTTCATAAACAAAAATTTCCACCTCTCCATTCTTAAACAAAATGCCATATGCCAGAAGAAGCGGCGAAAATTCTATATCGGCGGCCCTTAAATTTAATAACCAGCATAAATTTTCTGGCTTGGTAATAATAAGCGCCTCCGCTTTCAAGCCTTGTAAAACCTGGTTGCGTTTGACCATTGAATCAAGCCCTGATTTTTTTTCATCACAGAAAAAAATTTCTGAAAATATAGAGGTAGGACGGTTTTCCCAAATTTCATCAACGGGGTTTAAGTCAGTAAATACAAGACTTGCGCCCTTCTCTTCAATAATTTTCTGACAAGTTTTTACAAAGTTCACGCTGCTTAATTTTGCATCAAGTGCCAATTTTTTTCCGGGAGTTAAATTTTCTTGCAACCATGTCAGCACTGCTTTCTCAGCAATGTTAAAAATTTCAAATTCATTTAAATCAAGCTGGTTTTTTGCTTGTAAAATATAGCGGCCATCAGTGAAAAAATATGATTTTTCTAAACCAAAAATAACCGTTGCATTAGAGCCGGTGAAGTCAGTCAAATACTGAATTCGCTTCTCGCTTTCTGGCAAATATTCTGAAAAAAATTCGTCAGAATTTGGTAGCAAGAAAAAATCAATTTTTTGCTCTTTTAAAAAAATTTTAAATCTCGATAATATAGTTCGATTCATAAAATCTAAAAAACTCAAATGACCAATAAAAAAACCGCCTACTCCTGCCAATCCTGTGGCGCTGTTCATTTTAAATGGGCTGGTAAATGCCCTGATTGCGGGGCATGGAACAGCCTCGTTGAAGAATTTGCAGAAGGGGGTACCTCACATTTTTCCCGCATTTCTGAGGAAAAAAGATCAGACAAAAATTCTCTCGGAAAGAAAGTTGAATTAGTAAAACTGACCGGAAAAACGCAAGATTTTCCTCGCATAAAAACCAATATTAATGAACTCGACCGTGTTCTTGGCAGCGGCTTAGTGCAAGGCTCTGTTGTTTTAATCGGCGGTGATCCCGGAATTGGAAAATCCACTTTGCTTTTGCAAACAGCAGAAAGTCTGGCCAAAAGTAATAATCAAATAATTTATATTTCTGGCGAAGAATCAGTTGATCAAGTGCGCCTGCGTGCAAAGCGGATGGGCATTACGCAAGATTCAATTCAACTTGCGGCCACTACAAATGTTGCCGAAATCATTAACTCAATTGATGGTAAAAATTTACCTACAATTGTGATTATTGATTCAATTCAAACAATGTTTATCGATGGGCTTTCATCCGCCCCAGGCACGGTTTCACAAGTGCGCGCTGCGGCTGGAGAATTAACAATTTTTGCTAAAAAAAATAACATCACTTTGCTGATTGTAAGCCATGTAACAAAAGATGGCCAAATCGCTGGGCCCAAGGTTTTAGAGCATATGGTGGACACGGTGCTTTATTTCGAAGGCGAAAAAGATCTGCATTTTAGGATCTTGCGCGCTGTAAAAAATCGCTTTGGCGCCGCTAATGAAATCGGCGTTTTTGAAATGAATGATATTGGTCTTTCAGAAGTTACAAACCCAAGCGAGCTTTTTCTAACATCTTATGAGCGCGAAACCAGCGGCACAGCTGTGTTTGCTGGTGTGGAAGGAACCAGGCCGATTTTGCTTGAAGTCCAAGCACTTGTTTCGCCATCTTTTATGCCCACCCCAAGGCGCGCTGTTGTTGGTTGGGACATAAATCGTTTGGCCATGATGATTGCCGTTTTAAATAATCGTTTCGGTCTGAATTTATTCGATAAAGAAGTATATTTAAATATTGTGGGCGGCTTAAAAATCGAAGAAACCGCTGCTGATTTAGCCATTGCTTGCGCCCTAATCTCTGCCGCTCGCGACATTGCCCTTCCCGCTTCTACAATTGCCATTGGTGAAGTTGGTTTAAGCGGCGAAGTTAGAATGGTAAGTAATTTGGAAGGAAGGTTAAAAGAAGCGGCCAAGCTTGGATTCAAGAACTGCTTGATTCCAAAAGCCAATGAGAAAAATAAAAATTTTGCTGCGCTAAAAAAATCTCTGCCAGAAATGAATTTTTATTTAATTGGACATATCCGCGATTTGGCTAGATTTTTTAAAAAATCTTAACTTTTGCACTCAATCACAGAGCTATGAAAAATTTCTTAATCATCATTATTTTATCAGCCTTTATTTTAGGCTCTTCAGCTGCATTTTGTGCAGACCTAGAATTTCACATAAAAATTAAAGACCACAGGTTTGAACCCAACGAAATAACCATTCCCGCTAACCAAAAATTCAAATTGGTCATCGAAAACCTTGATAAAACTTTAGAAGAATTTGAAAGCGTTGATTTGAAAAAAGAAAAGCTGGTTGGCAGCGGTAAAACAATTGTGATCCCTGTTAGCCCCCTCAGGCCAGGTGAATATAGGTTCTTTGGCGATTTTCATCAAAAGACGGCACAAGGAAAAATCATAGCTAAATAACTATTTTCTGATCCATCCTAACATTATTTTACACATTGATCATCAGAATCTGATCTATTTTGGAGATAATTTTTTTGGCAATATTATCAGAATTTTCTATTATGGTTGCGGCGTTGCTACTCATGGCCTCAGCCTGATTTTTATCATTTAAAAATTCCTTAAGGTTTTTGGCAAGTTGCTCCGCAGAGTCAATCATCACGCAAGCATTTTTCTGCTCCAAATTCTTATAAATTTCCTTAAAATTAAAAACTGCGCGCCCAGAAATTACAGCGCAGCCGAGCTTAATTGCCTCAAAAGGATTGTGCCCTCCAACCTCTACAAGCGAGCCCCCAATAAAAGCGAAAGGAGCTAAGCGGTAAAAAATTCCCAGTTCTCCTAGACTATCAGCCAGATAGATCTCCGTGGCGTTTGTAATGCTTTGGTTTTTGCTGCGTTGGACAAAATTAATTGGCCCAAACAAATTTTTAATTTCTTCAGCGCGAACTGGATGGCGTGGGACCAAGATAGTTAGTAAATCGGGAAAATCTTTTTTCAAATTATTATGCGCCGCAATTACTGCTTCCTCTTCACCTTTATGGGTGCTGGCTGCAAGCCAGAATTTCCTTGCTCCAATTTGGGTTTTTAATTTTTCCAATTCTGTCTCATTGCCAGCAAGGCTTTCTGCCTGGGATTTCAAATTTCCGTAAAATAAAATTTCTTGATTGGAAATTTTGGAAAAGCGCTCTTGATCTTCTTTTGTTTGGGCAAAAATTGCTGTGAAATAATCAAAAATTTTGAAGCCAATTTTTTTTGCCAATAGCCATTTTTTAAAAGTTTTTTCTGATATACGGCCATTAACTAGGAAGGCTGTGATTGCGCGCCTACGTGCCTCAAAAATAAAATTTGGCCAAATTTCCGATTCAACAAAAATAACTGTGCGCGGCCGCCAATAATCTAGAAAATTTTTCACACAAAAATAAGAATCGAGTGGCAAAAATTGATGAATTACGCGCCCACCAAATTGTGGAAGTTTTGCTGCTATAATTTCTGCTGAAGTGAGGGTGGTAGTAGTAAATAAAATCGAAATATTTGGCGAAAATTTTAACAATTCCGAAACCAGAATCATGGCTGAATTTGCTTCACCAACACTGACTGCATGAATCCAGAACAGACGGCCCTGCGATGGGGTTTTTGTTGCTATGCCGAATCGTTCTTGCAGGCGATTTTTATCTTCCTTTTTTTTGGCAAGGCGAAGAAAAATATAAAGGGTAAAAAAGGGGAAAAGCAGGATAGAAAATAAACGATAAAGCAGTATTAAGAAACCCATTAAAAGCCTCCTGCCGATTTGATAAAAAACTTTTTTAAAGATGAGAGTTTATTAACAAAACCAAGCCCCAAATCGCGCGCCAGGCCAAGCGAAAAGCTCTTACTTTCAAATAATGAATTCAAGACATCTGTTGCAATCAACATTCTTTTAGCATTGAAGCGCGCTTTTCTATTATAGCTTTCAACCAGGTTTGAACCTGTAATACCAAGGCCGCAAAGCCAATTATTTTTTATTAAATCACACAAAATTTTTATTCCCGCAATCGCCAGATTAAAACCTTGCCCAGCAATTGGATGCACGCCACAAGCGGCGTCGCCTACCAACACCATTTTCTCATGATAGAATTTTTTTGCCTCAATCAAAATTAATGGGTAAGAAAATTTATCAAAAATCACTTCCGTTTTGCCTAAACAATTCTCCATTTTTTGCATTAATTGATGGGCAAAATTTTCCTCATCCAGGCTTATGATCGCTTGAGCCACATCGTCTGGCGCTATCCAAACAATTGAAGATTGGTTCGGATTTTTAAAAGGCAGAATTGCCAATGGCCCACCAGGCAAGAATTTTTCATAGGCAATATTTTCATGCGGCTTTTCATGCGAAATGTTAAAAACTATCGCTGTTTGCCCATATTTTTTTTGCGTTGTGGGAATTTTATAAATGTCGCGAAGCTTAGAAAATCGCCCATCGCAAGCCAGTAGTAACTTTGACTTTATGATGCGCCCATCATCTAATTTTACACTTACTAACTCACCATTTGGAAATTCAATTTCCTGATAAGAATTCGGGCAAAAAATTGTAATGTTTGTCTGCTGTAGAATCTTATTTCTAAGGGCATTGTGGATATGATAATTTTCAATAATTTGCCCTAATTGCCCATTTTTTGGATCAACTTCGCGGCCAATAAAATCAAGGAAGAATGAGGATTTATAATCAGTAATTTTTATATCAGAAATTTTGCCGGCATATTGATTGGTTTCGACAGAAATTCCGATTTCTTGAAAAAAATTTAGTGAGGATGAAGAGATGGCATAGGCTCTACCGTCACGCTTTCTGTCTTGATTGAGAATGTCTTGTTTTTCAATTATAGCGATTTTTATTTCATTAGAAATATTAGCAAGAGCTAGAGCCGCGCTCATTCCAGCAAAAGAGCCACCAATGATGATAAAGTCAAAATTTTCTGCCATTAATAAATATACCAATTATTCCTAAGCTTGTTGAAGACGATTTTAAATCCTCATTCAACAAACTCAGGATTGCATCGCATTAAATCATTTTTTTGGGATCAACCCACTCATCAAATTGTTCTTCTGTAACCAGCCCCAAGCTAAGTGCTGCAGCCTTTAGAGTGGTTCCTTCCTTATGAGCTTTTTTAGCGATTTTAGCAGCATTATCATAGCCAATATAAGGATTTAATGCTGTCACCAACATGAGCGATTGTTCAAGAAGCTGCGTGATGCGATCGCGATTTGCTTCAATTCCAACTAAACATTGATCTATAAAGCTGTTAATTCCATCGGCCAAAAGATTAATCGAATTAATGATGTTAAAAATTATCATGGGGCGAAAGACGTTTAATTCGAAATGACCGTTTGAGCCCCCCACAGTCACAGCCACATGGTTGCCCATTACTTGGCATGAAATCATAGTTAACGCTTCACATTGAGTGGGGTTTACTTTGCCAGGCATGATTGAAGAGCCTGGTTCATTTTCTGGAAGACTGATTTCGCCAAGGCCAGAACGCGGCCCTGAAGCAAGGAAGCGGATGTCATTGGCGATCTTCATGCAAGAAACAGCAAGGGTATTGAGCGTGCCGGAAAAATTTACTAGCTCATCATTGCAGCTAAGCGCAGTGAATTTATTGGGGTGCGTAAAAAATTTTCCTTCTCCTATCTCATTTTCTGAATCACCCAGAGCAAGTTTAAAAATATTGCTTTCTCCAACTTTAAAGAATCCATTTTTAGCATTGAGCCTTGCCATATCAAGTTCTGCCAATTTTTGGTGCAGCTCATTAATTCCAGAAATTCGTGAAATTGTTTCAGCAAATTTTTTTGCAAATTTTGGATGACAATTTAGCCCCGTTCCAACTGCCGTGCCACCTTGAGCCAAGCATAAAATTGTTGAGAGCGCACGAGAAACATTCAAAGCGGAATAAGAAATTTGTGTTTTATAAGCTCCAAATTCCTGACCCAAAGTTACTGGAGTGGCATCTTGTGTATGAGTACGGCCAATTTTGATAATCTCAGCAAATTCGCTTTCTTTTTTTGCCAATTCATTATTAAAGCGCACCAAAGTTGGCAGAAGTTTCTCATATGTTGCCAAAACGGCTGCAACATGCATGGCTGTAGGGAAAGTATCATTTGAACTTTGCCCTAAATTCACGTGATCATTGGGATGCACGGGGCTTTTTCCGCCTTTTTTTTCGCTGATTTTTTCATTCGCAACCGAAGCAATAACTTCATTAACATTCATATTGGTTTGAGTGCCAGAGCCGGTTTGCCATACAACCAGAGGAAAGTGGTTTTCATAGAACCAATCAAATTTAGCTAGGATGGTGTCCACCGCATCGACAATTTTATCAGCCAAATCTGGGGAGAATTTTTTGAACTCATCAGATTTAGGGTCAGAGGCCATAAGCTCTTTATTGGCAAGGGCCGCTGCCTTTTTAATTAACAACATAGCGCGAATGACTTCCTTCGGCATTTTGTGCCCAGGATTGTCATTGCAAATTGGAAAATTTTGCCGGCTGCGCTGAGTTTGTGCAGCATAATAAGCATCGGCAGGAACTTTTATTTCGCCAAAGGAATCAGATTCAATACGGAAATTTTCTGTCATAAAAAAAGGAAATTAAAAAGCTGATAAACAAATTTTTGAGAACTCTGCTTCATCAAGGCTGGCCTTTCCAACCAACAAGCCGTTGATTTCCGGTGTCGCCATAATTTCTGCAGAATTTTTTGAAGTCACCGAACCACCATAAAGAATTAGAAATTCTTGTGCTAAATTTGGTAATTTTTCGTGGAAAATTTTTCTGATTAATTTTGCCATTTCTTCAATCTGCGCTAGCGTGGGAGTGATTCCCGTGCCGATTGACCAGATAGGCTCATAAGCGATGATTAATTGTTTAAATTTTACATCTTGCGGTACAGAAGTCATTATTTGCATATAAATAAACTCCAGATGCTTAGCTCGATCACGCACTTCTTTGCTTTCACCCACACAAATGATTGGAATTAATTCTTCATTCAGAGCAGCCCTAACCTTTTTAGCCACAATTTCATTGCTTTCTCCATGGCCTGTACGCCGTTCAGAGTGGCCTAGAATTACATATTGGCAGCCAACTTTGGTTAGCATCGAGGCACTAATATCGCCAGTAAAAGAGCCACTTGATTCATAATGGCAATCTTGGGCACCAAGCTTTAATGGGCGTTGCTTAATAACAATTTCCGTTAATTCCTCGGGCGAAAAATCATCCATATTTTTGCCATCATGTTTCATCACTTCTTCTAGATATTGGATACCATCCTCCATCAATTCATTATCGATATAATCCAACAATAATGAAGGCGGGCATAGCACGATTTCTAGGTTTTTAAAGCTTTCATAATGGCGGGAAAAACTTTTAAAAAAATCATCAAGCCAAGCATCCGCTTCATCAAAGTGGTGATTCATCTTCCAATTGGCAACAATGAGTTTCATAAATTCATGATTAATTGTTCAAGCTCTCTTCCAAACAGCTGATAGCGCCAGCCGGAGACTATTTTTCCAAAAGATTCTACTTTGCAAATTGCCTTTTTTAGATCAGAGCTGGTGATTAAAAATTGTTCCTTAAATTTTTTTTCGGCGCAGATTTTGGCGAGAATTTTTTTTGCTTCAAGATAGCAATTTTTTTGTTTGTCATTCATAAATAAATTTTTTTCACAAGAAGGCAAAACCATTTCTGCAGGAACTTCTTTATCGAGAATCTCTTGAATTTCTTCGAGCATTTCCTTTGTAAAACTATGCTTTACTTCTTGGTTTAGCACAATTTTTTCGATTATTTCATCTTTAAGAAAATGTTGGCGCGGAATATCTATTTTTCTGGCCCAATGCTCACGCCAACAAATTATGTCTTTAATTTGAGTAATCTGCTTTGGGTTTTTATTCCGAAAAGAAAAATTTTTACTCAACGAATCGTCGGATTTAAAAAGGGTTTTAGTTATAAAATTTTCCATCTCTTCATGAAACCAGCCTTCTCTACTTTGTCGTACTAAGCTTTCTGACAGACGATGGTAGATTTCTTCCAAAAAAAGCACATCCAGAATTGCATATTCTATTTGCTTTTTATTTAAGGGACGCCTTTGCCAATCGCTTCTTTGCTGCTTTTTATCAAGCTGCACACTAAACATTGCATTTACTAAATTAGAATAACCAACACTAAAGCCCAAGCCACTAAAATTCGCCATTATTTGCGTATCAATTATATTACTTGGTAAAAACCCTGATTTATGGTGAAAAATTTGTAGATCTTGCGCTGAGGAATGAAGAATTTTTGTGATTGTTGGGTTAGCAATAAGTGAGAAGAACTCTTTTAGATCAAGGTTACAAAGACAATCAATAATGTATGATTCTTTTTTGCCTTCAGCATTTTTTAATGCAATTTGGATTATAGAAAGAATTGGGTAATAAGTAGTTTCACGGGTAAATTCCGTGTCGATCGAAAAAGTTCCCACTTCTCTGATAGAAGCAATAAGAGATTGCAAATCAGCCTGCGAGGTTATGTAGAGATTAGATGGGTTGTGTTTCATTGAGAAATTATTCCACGCGGTAATGTACGGGGATCAAAAAGTGGCCAGCATTTTGGATTATGAACATTTTTAGGATCTGGCATTCCCACTCCCTCTTTAGCCGAATTAGCCAGGTCATCAGCATATTTTTTCTTCAATTGAGTTCTTAGATCTTCAATCTTCTTTTTCTCGTCTTTTTCATTGCTAGTCAGGCCTGCCTCTTGGGACGCCTTTATAATAAATTCTCGTTCAATTTTTCCTTTATGAGCTGCATATAATTCTTTTTCTTTTTCTGCGGATAGCGTTCCATCACCAAATGTTTCAAGGGTTTTTTCTTGGAGCTTCTTTTTAGTTTCTTCTTTCAAAGCGTCAGGAGCTAGGCCAGCGTTGCTTTTCGCAACTTCTTCTTCAACTTCTTTTCTAAGCTCTTCTTTAAGCGCTTCAAAAATGGCGAAGTTAGTAAAACATTGTGATGCTTCTTGAGGGTTCTTGGAAAAGCGCTCAATTAAATTCTTAGCAGAAAACTCAATTGATCTGTCTGGTTCTGGCCTTCCTCTTAGATCATCAAAGGAGAAGCTATCGTGGAAATGTATAGCTCCAAAAAGCTTCGTTATCACGGCATCATCAGCTTGCGCGATAAATTCAGCCAATTTTGCCTCTTTATGTGCCTGCTCTTGAATGTTGAATCTTTTATCAGAAAAACTTCTGGCTCTTGCTTCTATATTTTCTTTCTGCTTCGTAGAAAATTCTTCACCCACTGCTTCTAACTCTTTTTTCTTCTCTTCAGTAGTCTTTTTTTGTTCAATATGATGTTCAAGTTCTGGTTTTAAGCGAGAACCAGAATAAGCTGCCGCAATTGCAACTTGTGTCAATGGCGATTCCACTAAAACCGATGCTGCTGCTCCTCCTACTGTCTGGAATATCTCATTGTCAGTAACAAAATCAAAAAGCTGCCCTAATTGCTTAATTACCGGTATATTCTCCATTCCCCATTCAATTGCTTTATCTACTCCTATCATTTTACCCAAACCAAAAGGATCCAACAATTTGCTGGTGGCAATTTCACCCAAGCCATGGCCAAGCGTGTGGCTGCTGCTAAAAAGTGGGGCTAATAAATTAGCGATCGGGCCGGTATAATCAAAAAAGTTAAATGCTGAGAAAGCACCAAATGGCGTGGCTAACAAAAACACCTGAAGAACCCGATATTTCCACATCTCATCTTCTTTATTCACGTGTTTCTGAAGCTCTTCGAGCATTTCATTATTTATATCATTTAGCTTATCTTGAAACGCTTTAACCTCAGCTTCATTGGCCGCGCCTTCTTGCTTTATGGCATCAGCAATCAAATTTTGCATTTTAGCAAAAGTTGCTTGATCCATGTAATCCGAGCTTCCAGCCAATTCATCATTAATCAGCTTTAAAGCCTTAAGATAAGCCGCGTGACTTTCTGGATTAGGGCCAATTTTCCATAGCATGCGAGCCAGCATTTCATTTCGTGCCGCCAGAAATTTTTTGTAACGATCATCTTCACTAGCTTGCGAATGGCTTGCTATTCCTCTTGAGAGCTTTTTAAAAGTCGTAACTGCACCAACTGCTGCGCCCTCCATAAGGTTACTTACCGCGTGAGCTATACGGCTTCTGCTGGTATGTTTCTTTATTTCCTCTTCTGTTAGACTACGCTGACCTTCTTCAAAAAAAACTTTTAGAGCTAGATCTGCTCTAGTTAGTTCATCTTTAACATCTACTACCGCATCAAAAACTGCATTCCGCCGAAGCTTGGAAGGCGGGGTAGTCCATATTATAGGGGTGTCTCTTTCTATAATTGCCTTACGGCTTGCTTCAGTGCCACCAATAATACTAGCAAGGTGGCTTTCATTTGGCTCACCATTTCCTTGGTAAAGGGGAAACCAGCGGTCATCCCTATAAGCAACATTACTTTCCAGCGGAAGGCGATCTAACATTTGGGCCTGAGCTTTTAGAACATCAATCTTTCCCGGATTAAGTTCATACTCCTCAATTTCTTTTTTCTGGCGCATGACATTAATATAATGCTTTAATGCCTCTTTGCGCTTTGTGAAATGTTTTCTGGAATCTTCTAATAATTGCTCACGTTTCACCCCATCATCGCGTTTATCGTAATAGGTTTTAACCACCATATTTTTCACTGTATCATACTGCTCGGGAGTGTAGAGAGTATCGGCCTTCACCTCTTCTTTCAAAAAATGCTCTATTCGGCGTTCAATAAGAAATCTTCTAAAAGCCTCTAATTGCTTGTTAAATTCTGCCGCATCCTTTCCGGAGCTTCCAATAGCCCCAAGCTCTTCTTGCATCTTTTTTCTGAGCTCCTCTTTTTTTCCCGCTGCAAAAAACTCATCGCTACTTTCACCTTCAAAAAGTTTCTCAACCAAATCATTTACAACTACTTGATCGTGGATATCAATAGACAGATCAAATCTGAAAGGACTATTCAATGGCATAAGCTTAAAAAATTATTAACCAAACTTGTTATTTGCTTATAGCAGAAATCGAACTTCTTGCAAGGAATTTTATCATACAACTTTTTTAAGTGATGATTTTTGAAACATCTCACAAAAAAAAAGTAGAATTTATAAAAAACATTACAGAAATAGTCTTGCTATAGACTACAAATTGTTTTAATATCCGTTGGGTTGACTTTACCAAAAAATCACAATTACAATTAATTCTTTCTTTCCAAAGTTCTAATCTAAAACTAGATAAAAAATGCTAAAAAAACTATTAACTCTTTCAGCCATATTCCTTCTAGCCTCTTGTGGTGGTAAATCAAAAAGCGATGATTTTAAAGTTGATGAAAGAGCTTCTGGAGAAGATAAGGGTGTATATCAAACAATTGAAAATGAAGAACAAGAGCAAGCAATGAATCAGCAAGAGCAAGAAATTGAAGTAAAAGATCGAGTTTTTTTCTCTTATGACTCAGCAGAGTTAAATGAAGAAGCCAAAAGAACTTTGGATAACCAAATTGCCTGGCTGAAGAGCGATAATAAAATCACCATAACCATAGAAGGTCATTGTGATGAACGTGGAACCCGCGAATATAACATTGCTCTTGGCGAAAGAAGAGCAAACTCCACTAAAAAATATCTTGTTAAAAACGGAATTTCAGAAGCAAGAATTAAAACTATATCTTATGGCAAAGAGCGTCCCGCCTTTTTTGGGAACACAGAAGAAGCCTTTGCTAAAAATAGAAGAGCAGTAACTGTAGTTAATTAAGAGGATCAACCATGGCAGAATTAGAAAAAGAACCAATTAACACTGAAACATCATCCCCAAGCGAAATAGAGGCTCATTTAGCCGCCTATCGCGAGGAGCTTAACAATAGGCTTATTGAAAGAGCTAAAAAATACCCAGAAGAAACAATAAAAATAAACCCAACTAAAAACTTTTCTGAATTAGAAGATTTTCTTAGTGATTTAGCTGAAGCCATGACTTGCCTAGCTTCACCAAAAGCAAATGCTAAAATAGATGCAAAAATCCTTTCAGAAATTATTCGAGAAGGACAAGTCACAACCAGTATTTACAGCCAAAATACCATTCCACTGATAATGACTAATTTCTTAGCAGAGCTAGGAATGAAAATCTATGAACAACCGTCATCTCATCCAGAAAATTCAGCGGCCAAACATCTAAGCGGAAATAAAGGGCCAAATATTTCTCTTTCTTAAGAAGTTTTTTTCTCGGCTTCTTCTAAGTGTCCAATCCACAATTTGCTGATTTTTTCCATCAAAGAATTTTGCTCGCAACGTTGATGTAAATGACAGAAATCAAGCCTATCCATATCTTGATCTTGCTCGGCGCAAGAATAAAAATATTCGTCAATTCCGTTTTTATTTTTCCTTTTCTGTAAGCATTGTGAACATACGCCCTTCAACATACATTGCATTGGGCTGTTAAGGCTGGTTATGGCAATAGGCGCTTCAGCAATTGAAGCAATTGGTTTCTCGTGACGCAATTTAGCGATTTTATGCATTAGATTATCATTGCCGATAGTAAAAATCCGATCAATTTTTTGCGAATTTTGGCCTAAATAATTACGCAAAGCATCTATTACAGTGCCTTGAAATTGCTGGCTTGAAGCCCTATTCAGGCGCAAATTTGGCATCTCTTCTTCAATAGCAAAAACCATTATATCGCTCCAACTCTCCATTTTTTCCTGGCGAACAATATAAGAATTTTTTCGATATCCTGCAAAAAAAATTACTTTACAGCCATTGTCCTTAAAGGCCTTAGCAAGAAGAGTTAGAGGCTGATTTCCGCGCCCTCCCCCAATTAAAAGCACAGTTTCATTTTGAGGGATTTCTGTGGGTTTCCCGCTTGGGCCCATAAAAATACATGGTTCCCCTATTGCAAAATTCTTAATTAAACTGGTCGACCCACCAGTTTCAACTACAATACCACTTATAATTCCCTGATCGCGATCAATAGAGAGAGCAGTAATCGCCACACTTTCCATAACCAAAAACTGGCCATTAACTTTCTTGGCCAAACTATGATAATTTTGCAGTCGGAAAATTTGGCCAATTTCAGTATTCTTAGCAGCTAATGGGGCTTTAACGAACACTTCAACAACGTGATCAGAAAGCCGGTTAATTTTTTCAATTCTTGCCAAAAAATCTAAGTTAATTTTTTGTAAAAAATCATTATGCCAGTTAGGAGCTAACTCCGGGTTAGGCAAAAGATCCAACACCTCTTTTATTTGCTTATAGCCTAGCTTGGCGCTAGCCATTGCTTTCACAACATTTCCTTCAAAATTAGGGTGTAAATCACCAAAAAAACTCACCGCTTTTTTTGTATCAGAATCAATTTTCGTGATCACACTAAAATCTCGAGGGCGGGCGCTGTGAGTGATCGCAACTTGATGCTTAGTAATATCAATTTCAGAAAAATATTTACCGTCAGTAATAAAATTCAAACCATCTTCTAAAACCGGTGAAAGATTAGGAGTTGTGCCCGCCGCTACTATCAAGGACTTACAAGGAAAAATTCTTTCTATATTTTTTTCATCCACGCATTTCAGATTTTTTATGTGATTGAATGAATCAATTTCCGCTTCAATTGGGGTGGTATTTTCAATGAATTCTATGCCTTCTTCGAACGCTTTATTTAGCTCTTGGTGGTTGAGCCTGTATGCTGGAGAGTTTTGAATTTTTTTACGATAAATAATTTTTACACCGCCCCATTTTTTTAATAATTCATAAATATCAGCGCCTTTTAGCTGGGCCGCATGATTTAAAAATTCTTCAGCAATAATTTTTTCTTCTTCATTAAGCAGCGGCCAAATTTTTTCTCTGCCAATTTCATTAAATTTTTTAGCAAATTTTTTTATCTGCACGATATAATAAGCGCCCGCCTCACAAGCAGAATCAACAGCTGTAAGCCCTCCGCCTACCACCACAATTGGCATTCTAATTTGCAAATTGGTAAATAATTCTTCTTTGAATGCGCCAGTTAATTGCAGCGACATTAAAAAATCAGAAGCCATTCTGATTCCTTTGGCAAAATTATTTTTTAAATTAATGAGATTAGGTCGACCAGCGCCAATACAGAGAGCGACATGATCAAAATTATATTTTTTGAATGCAGTTTCATCAGTAATTGTTGAGCCAAAGCGAATTCCGCCAAACATGCGGAAGTTTTTTCTTCGCTCTAAAAGCAGGCGAATAATTTTAAGAAAATTTTTATCCCATCTAACTGTAATCCCATATTCAGCAACACCACCAAAGCCTTGCAATAAGCGGTTTGAAAGCGTCTCATAAATTTCATCTAAAAATTTTATTGGCCGAAATTGGCTGCGGTTCCCAAAAGCATCAATACCAGAAATTTCTGGATTTAGTGGCTCAATTTTTAATCCATCAATTGCAACAACTATATGACCTTCATTAAGTAAATAATGCGCCAAAGTATAACCCGCGGGCCCCAATCCACATACCAAAATTTTTTTACCAGAATTTTTTTCCGGCAATTTTTGTTCAGGACGCAATGGGTTCCACCGCGTTAGAAGCGAATAAATTTCAAAACCATAAGGCAGCGCCAAAACATCTTTGGTGACACGCGTTTCAATTTGAGGGATATCGACCGGATCCTGTTTTTGAAAAATGCAGGATTTCATACAATCATTGCAAATACGGTGCCCAGTGCCGGCAAGCATTGGATTATCAAGACAGGCAACAGCGAAAGCAGCAAGCGTAAAACCTTGCGATTTCAACAAATTCATTTCAGAAATTTTCTCATCTAACGGACAGCCATGCAACTCAACACCAAGCGGATCAAGCTTTAAATTTTTTGAATCTTTCTCAAAAATTCCGCTACGACAAGAATCTTTTTTTTGCTTATGACAAAAAATACAATAATGGGTTTCAGCCAGTGCCCGATTAAGCCCAAAGCCCTTATCAGTTAAATCGAAACCTTGGCGATTTGATTTTTCATGGCACGGATTAACCAGATTTTGATGGTCAATTTTTTTTGGTAAAATGAAAAGGGAACCATTTTTATGAAGGCGCTTCCCTTCAGGAGAATAAAGGGCCCAAGACGAATAAAGCATCAGAATTTCCATCTCATCTTTTTCTGAGGGTAAGAAATTTTTTTCTTTTTGAAGTAAAGCAAAAATTTTTTCGGCGAGAGTTTTTTCTAACTCATCAAGAACTTCATAAGGGATCTTTAACTCTTTTAGAATGGCATAGCCATCAAGCCCCGCTGGCGCTTCGCTAAATTTTTTCGCTACTATTCTTTGAACAAATTCACGCCGAATATGATAGATTTTCTGCAGTTCATCATGGCGTTTTTTTAATTCATCATTTTCGTTTTTTATGTTGAAAAGCTCGACTAAAAATTCTTCCAAAATTTGGGCTTTTTCAACTAGATCACTCTCATTATTAATGTTCTGCTGCCAGGCAGTTTCTGGGTGCGCTCGCTTTACAAATTCTAGAAATTTTTGATCTAATTTCAGCAAACCTTCATGTTTATAAAGATCCTCAAAAGTGAAATCAAATTTTAGTTTAAGATGATTTATTAATGACATTTTTTACGATCAACTCTTCGTCGAATTCAAATTTTTTATCGCCAATTATTTGATATTTTTCATGGCCTTTGCCCGCCAGAATCAAAACATCGCCGCTTTTTAACATAGCTATTGCTTTCTCGATAGCAATCCGGCGATTGTCAATTTCAATGGCCTTCTTCCCATCACAACCAGAAAGAATTTCATGACGTATAGCAGCAGGCTTTTCCTGGCGAGGATTGTCATCAGTAACAATTACTAAATCAGCCAATTCGCAAGCAACTCGCCCCATAATTGGCCTTTTCTTTGGATCACGATTGCCACCACAGCCAAATAAAATAATGGCTCTCCCCTTAGTAATTTTTCGCGCCAATTTCAAAACATTTTCTAAAGCATCGGGGGTATGAGCAAAATCGATAAAAATTTGCGCTCCATTTTTCAAAGTAACAACGCGCTGCATCCTGCCTGGCGCTGGTCGCAGCAGGGGGAAATTTTTTAGTAAATTTTCTAGTTCCGAACGATTCAAATTATTTGTGGCTAGAACATTTCCTAAAGCACAAAGCACATTGTAAACCTGAAATTCGCCACTGATTTCCAACTCAAAATAATATTCTTTTTCGTTTATTTCAAAAAAAACTTTTTGGCCAAATTCAAGCGGCTCAATCCTTTTCAATCTTAAGTTTTGGGCTTTTACACCATATTCAATTATATTGTGTTTTTTTTCTTCGCAGATTTTTCTGATTTCTGCAAATTCAGCAATATCACTATTAAGCACTGCGAAGCCTTGGTTTTTAAGATCCCGCTTAAAAAGGAGCATTTTACTATCGAAGTAATCTTGCATCGATTTATGATAATCGAGATGATCTTGCGAAAAATTTGTAAAGGCAGCAACGTCAATTTTTAGGCCTGCTATGCGGCCTTGGTCCAGGCCAATCGAGCTTACTTCCATTGCCACATCATTAACCCCTTCTTGTTTGAGGAGATGCAGATTTTTATAAAGAAAAACAATATCAGGAGTAGTTAAGCCAGAAGCCTGCAGAGGCTTGCCGCCTGTGGCTTCACATATTGTTCCTAATGTTCCAATTGAGGCTGATTTTTTGCCTAAAAATTGTAAAATTTGGCGAGTAAATTCTGCTACTGAAGTTTTGCCGTTAGTGCCTGTAATAGCATAAATATTGGCAGGAAGAGGTGCATAAAAAATTTTTAGAAACTCAATAAGAAGCTGGAGCGGATTATTTGATTTTAATAAAACATAATCTCCTTCTTGATAATTACCTTCTGGCACTTCTCTTGCCACAATAGCGCTGGCCCCGCTTTTAATAGCATCGCCAATAAATTCCCGCCCATCTTTTTCTTTTCCAGCCAAGGCAAAAAAAATTGAATTCTTTCTGACCAAGCGTGAGTCAATAGCAATATCTTCAATTTCGATTTGATCCAACAATATAGACGCACCCTGCACTTTATAATCAGTTTTAATGTGGGAGATTATTTGTGAGAGTTTCATTAAATTTGGCTGGATTCGGCAATAAGCTGATTAAATTTTTGTGCCGCAATAGAAGGGCTTTGATGATGGGTGATAGGCCTTCCAACTACTAAATAAGAGCTTCCATTAATAAGGGCGGTTTTTACATCGGCTGTTCTTTTTTGATCATCATTAGGTAAAATTTCCAAGCGAATTCCGGGAGTAACTATTAAAAAATCTTTCCCACAATTTTGCCGTAAAGATTTTGTTTCAAGGACTGAGGCTACCACACCATCTAAGCCACAATCCATCGCCATTTTGGCTTTTTTTATTACCAGATTTTCAATTGAAATTTGGGGATCAAAGCCCATTTCGTTCAAATCATTTTTATCAAGATTTGTTAAAACCGTAACGCCCACAACTTTCATTTTGCCCTTATTTTGCACGGCTTGCTGCATGATTGATCTGCTTGCTGTGTGAATTGTTAAAAGATCAACTTCATATTGAGAAAGGTTTTTTACTGCCCGCCCAACTGTTTCCGAGATATCATAAAGCTTTAAATCACAAAAAACTTTTTTGCCCTTTTCTTTTAGCCATTTTACCAGCTCAAAATATGAGCCGCTCATCATTAACTCTAAACCAATTTTGTAAAAAATAGCCGATTCTCCTATCTCATTAACAATTTTCTTTGCCGCAGAAACCTCAGGAACATCAAGGGCAATAATGAGTTTATCTTGTGGCTTCATAGCTAAAATTTCTTCTCCTCACCCGTTAATAAGCGAATAATATTTTCTTTATGCCTGAACAAAATTAATATGAATAAGAACCAACAGAACACAATTTGCACGCCAGGGGCATCATTGGCTGAAGAAAGAATAATCGAAGAAAAAACTGCAATTAGAGAGGCGGCAGAAGAAATACGAAATAAACAGAAAGATAAAATCCAAAAACAAATAACTAAGAAACCAACATGAAAATCAAGCGCCGTTAAAACTGCAATTGCAGTGGCAACACCTTTGCCCCCTTTGAATTCCAGATAGATAGGATAAATATGGGCCAACACCGCAATCGCTGAAACTAAAACCAGAAAAAAGTGTAAGTGGTTTATATCATAAAAAGAGAAGCGTGCAATAATCACCATTAGCGCGCCCTTAAGAGAATCAAGCATTAAGGTAAAAAATCCTAATTTTTTACCAGAAACACGCGCAACATTGGTGGCTCCAATATTTTTTGAACCAAATTGGCGGATATCTTTTTTGCTAAAAACTTTAGTTAGAACAAGACCAAAAGGTATGGACGCAACAAAATATGTTATAACCAAGAACAGAATCTGATAAATTATTGTCATGATTTATTATTGCTGTTGTCGGGATTTTTATTTTTACGGAAAGCATCAAGAGAAATTACTTTGGCCGATAAATCAAGATTAGCTTCTTTTTTGTCTTTTGGATTGTTCTTATTGGCTTGATTTGCTTCACCATAATCATTTTCTTCCATCAATTCTAAATCGTCATAAGTCATGCTGAACTTAAGAGCAAAATTCATCGAAGGATCTGCAAAGGACGTGATGGCTTTATAAGGAATGGTAAGCTTTTCATATTTGCCATTAAAGCTTAGAGAAATTTTGAAAAAATCATGCTCAACCGCCAGCCCCCTGAATTGGTATTGAATAGCAATTGTCATCTCTTCTGGGTATTTTTCTAATAATACTTTAGGAATAGAACTACCCGGAAAGCGGGTTAAGAATGTTATAATGAAATAATGTTTGCCCGGCAGCCCTACTTTCTCCACTTTTTTTAAAGTCTCAAAAATTACTGAGCGCATGGAGTTTTCTATAATTTCGTCGTATCCGATTAAGTCTTGCATGAAGGGAAATTGTTAGAGGGATATGAGATCAAATAAGAGCCCGGATTTCTGTTGACAGGCATCCGGGCGGGCCCCGACAAAATCACTTATGTTAAGCAGCTACAGCCACGTTAGCAAATTCGAAGTTGTCATTAGCAAAATTATCGTTTGCTTTTACTTTTTTTGAACGGATGTCGAAAGGCTTAAAGCCTTGCGACCGGCAGTTTCTCAACCGGACAAAACCAACCCCTTTAGCGCCTGTCGAAAGCTGATTCACCCCCATAAATCATAGATATTTTAAAATTCATGGTGGAGGTGCTGGGTACTGCCCCCAGGTCCAAACGGTTATTGCGAATCGGGTTTATTGTCATAGCTTAGGCCTAGGGCCACAAGCGTGGCTAATTATAATCAACTAAAACAAAATTAACAAGTATTTAGAGCCCAGCCCTTATCACGAATTTCTGATTTTTTTACATGTCTTTTTTACAGAAGAAAAATTCCCACAGCCTGCTTTTTATCAAAGCTTTGCCCAATTCAGCAAAAACAAAAATTGGCGAAAAATTTATTGATGAAAAAGGCCAAGAACACCTTAAAATCAATATAGCAGCGGCCCCAGAAGATGGAAAGGCCAATGAAGAATTAATAAAATTTTTATCAAAATTTCTAAAAATCGCCAAATCAAAAATCACAATTATTCGTGGTGATAATGCCCGGATGAAACTGTTAAAAATTGAAGGAAATATTGAGGAATCAGAGTTTAAGATTTAACACCACCGGGCAGTGATCAGAAGCTTTCTCGCAATCACGCACACCTTTATCTTCAATAGCTGCGTCTGATATTTTATCAGCCGTAAAAGGTGAAGCTAAAAGATAATCAATCCGCAAACCTTTATTATGTTGCCAAGCGCCTCCACGATAATCCCACCAACTGAAGGCTTGGTGGCCTTGGTTGAAAGCACGATAAGAATCAGACAGTCCAAGGTTTAAAAGCGCCCGAAATTTTTTGCGCTCAAGAGGGTGAAAACCGACAGCACCATCTAAACTTTTGGCATCGAAAACATCGATTTCTTCTACCGCCACATTGTAATCACCACCAAAGATTTGCATTTCCTCAAGAGCCAAAAGCCTTGTAAAATGGGCCTTCAACCGATCTAAAAAATCAAGCTTGTATAAAAATTTTTTACTTTCTTCTAAAGTCCCATGCGATTCTAAATCGCCTCCCCCATTTGGCACATAAATCGAAGCAACGCGAATCGCTGTTCCAGCGCAGGGAATCACTGCTTCAATATAACGCGCTTGCTCATCAATTTCCCCATTTAGTGTTGGCAAGGTTTTAGAAACATCTTCAATTTTAAATTTAGAGAGAATTGCCACCCCGTTATAAGTTTTTTGACCAGACACAGCAGAATTGTAACCCGCATCAAACAAGGCTTCAAAAGGGAAATCGCTTTCGAGACATTTTGTTTCCTGCAACAAAACAATATCAGGATTGGAGTTTTTTAACCAAGCAAGAAGCCCTGTCAGGCGTGCCTTTATGGAGTTTATATTAAAACTAGCGATTTTGATTTCTGACATGAGAATAAATAAATTCGAGAATAGTGCTAAAAATGTATTCCTATTCCTAATGTCATTGCCGCAACGTTGACGTTAATTTTATTAAAATCGGAATTTTTTGGCGTGAAATCAAAATTGTAAAACATTGAATTCAATCTGACGCTAAGATTTTTAGTTATGTCATAACCAACCCCAGCGCCAAAAAATGGTGCTGAAGCTATAATAGAGTGCGAAGAATTGCCCTCCTCTTTATAATCAGTGGTGGAGGCAACATATCCTCCAGAAGCGTAAATTCTAAAACCAGAAATTTCATAACCAAGATTAGCTCTAGCACCAAAATTCTGGTTTAACTCTCCAGAAATGAATTGATTGGCACAAGCTTCGATTTCCGCAAAAATATGGTCTTTATTATGGTTCGGTGCGCTGGTTTTAGTGTTCTGCTTAGATTTAAGTTGGGACTCTTCTGAATCAAAAAAAATATCTTCAACAAAATTAACTCTAATTCCAGCTGATAGCCCAACAGCAAATGATCTTTCCGAAAAATCTTTATTTGAATTGCTGTTATTGCTGGAAGTGCCACCAGTCAGAGCAGCAAAAGAAGGGGAGACATTGAATAAAAAAAACAGCAAAGAAAAAAATGTGAGTTGGGTTTTCATATATTGGGTTGATTAGTGGTGTTATAATGCAACACAGTGGCAGCCATTGTGAACATTTTATTCATTCATTTGGGCCCTACATAATAGGCCTTTTTATGACTTATATTTTTATGACTTATACTATTACATAATAAAATCCCCCTCACCAAGATGAATTTCGCCAGCCAGCTTAATAGCGAAATTGGAATTAGGGTCGTCGATAATAGTATTGCCATTACCGTCAAAATAAAATTCTAAACCATGGGCAGAACTACTGCTGCCTTTCCCTTCCATGATTGAATCAAAATCCAGGCCAGACAAATTAATTTTATCTTTACCACTAACAAAATCTAAAATCAGATCAGTTTTGCTGAAAGAGGAAAAGGCAGAAAAACCAATAGAATCAGAGAAATCAGAGAAAACCCAATGTCCCACCTATAGACAAAGGCGGATTGATTTTTGATTTCAGCAACTATACTCTGAAGTTTGTTAGAAATCAAAAGCAAAAAGTATGCAACTTCTTATCAGAATTATCGGACTTATCTGGGATGCTTTATCAAAACTTGATACAGCTTTCTCGATTAGTAAATGGGGTTTGTGGAAGACTCTTGGGGGACTTATGACCACAGTTCTTACGCTCTTCTCTGGGTATCTTGCTAAAATTGAAGAACAATCAATAGCCCTCGTTTTCTTAAGCTGTTTTGCGGCTCTAGTTTTGAGTATATTATTGTTTTTCTTTATCGTTCCGCGCTGCTTTTCATGGGTTAGAATTAAGATTGATACTTTGAAAAAAAAGGAAGCACTTCAAACGCAGCAGCCATCAGCTTGCGTTGAAAGAATTACATTGGTTGAATTTCTAAAAATCGCAGAAAAAAGCGGCGTTAGATTCATTGATCCCAATTCGCAGCTACCTATTTTTTTCCGCAAAATAAAACAAGCGGCTTTCGATGGAGAAATAAATTTTTGGGGAAGGCCAAATAAAAATCACATGTTTGAAGAATTACAAAAGCAAGAAATTCTAAAACCAATTCCAGCGGATCATTGGGAAAATTTTATAATTGATGGATTGACCTGCATTCAACATCAAGCTCTTACAGCAATTAAAGATGATAATTCATCAACTAGTTCTTACATACCAGCCACATATGAGAAGGGCTACACCGATATTCATCTCGATAAACAACAGTCAATAAAATGGTTAAAATCACAGAATGGATTTGATAAATAATCTACCTAACCGAATTAGTAATCACCAATCCAAACACATCTTTGTTAAATCTATTGTTATATTTAAAGCAGCATTCCTCGATATAGGCTTGAAGATATTTTTTGCTCAATTGGTGATAAGAACCAATAAACGCTCTCTTAAAAATTCCCCAAAATCCTTCGATAGCGTTGGTGTGAACATCGCCCCTAGTATATTCGCCTAGAGAGTGATTTACTGTTGAGTGTTGAATCAATTTTCTGAAAGGTTTGTAGCCTTTGAAATCGTCTGTGTATAGGTGAGTATTTCCAAAATCTAAATGCTTTTCTAAGAAGGCCTTGATGTCGCTGGATTTAAACTTGTCTTGCTTCTGAATCTTAACTTTTCCAGTTGCTCTTTCAACAACGCCAATCACACCTTGTTTTTTGGTAGCTCTGCCGCGCGGATTAATGAAGTTGTCATCATCATCTTTTTTCTTATCACCTTTCTTTTTCTTGCCGCCGATGTAGCACTCATCACATTCAACAATGCCAGAAAATAAAGCTGCTTGTTCATCATCTTTCATCGCTTCACGGATTTTCATTTCCATGCGCCAAGCGGTGTCTTTATTCACTTTGATTTGTCTTGCTAACTCACGGGCTGAAATGCCTTTCTTTGCGTTAAGAATGATTGCGGTTGCTAAAAACCATTTTTGAAGAGGAACTTTTGTGTCGTGATAAATCGTGCCAACTGTCACAGAAAATGATTTGTTACAAGCCCCACAATGATGGCGATGAGATTGGATTTCTTCTTTGCTTCTTTTAGTGATTCTATCGCTTGAACAGTAAGGACAGATTGGCTTGTTATTCCACCTAACTTTTTCTAAATGCTTTATACATTTTGTTTGAGTTTTGTAGGTGTTGAAGATAGAAAGAATGTCCATAAACACAGAAGAAAAATTGATAAACTAACTATCTATCATTTAACCCTGTGTTTATTAGCCTGTCAAGAATTATTTTGTCTATAGATGGGACATTGGGTTGTTTTTTATCATTTAGAACCAAGCAGCAGCTACAGCTTCAAGCTTCTGCCAAATCTTTCATAAAATGGAAGCCTCGGATATAGAACCCTTCACGGTAATAAAGCGGATGCGATTTTTTATTTTCAGTGTAGGAGTCAAGAACCATCTTGTGGCAGTTTAAATCACGCCCGATTTTTTCTATATGATCGAGGATTTTTTTTCCCACGCCAAGGCTACGATTTTGTCTATCAACAACCAGGTTAGAGGCTTGAATATAGCGGCCGCAATAAAGCATTATCAAAACCCAATAGCCTGCTGCGCCAACAATTTTATCCCCCAAAAAAGCGCCCACTAATTTAAAATTATTGAGCCGCGCCATTTCTTCCACATAATCAATATAAGTTTCGGGGCTCATTTTTTCATACATCTGATGGACCAAAGGAAATGCCAGCATTTTTTCTTCTCTGCTCTTCAATTCTCTGATTGTGATTTGATCAGAAATTTTTTGCATGTTAGGCATTTTTTAATTGTTCAGCCAAAGCAGCAGCCCAATAAGTGACAGTGCCCGCGCCGGTGCATAACACCAGATCGCCAGGTTTAATTATAACTTTTAAAATTTTTGCCAAATCTTTTTCATCAGACATTTTTATAACATTGGCATGGCCGGATTTTTTAATTCCCTCAACAATTGCATCTTGATTCACACCATCAATCGGTGGCTGCCCCGCTGAATAAATATCAGAAACGATTACATAATCTGCGTCAGAAAAAGCATGACAAAATTCAGCAAATAAATCGTGAACACGGCTATATTTATGCGGCTGAAAAACACAGGCAATTTTATTGCCTCCAACCAATGCACGCGCCGCTTTAAGCGTTGCCATAATTTCGGTTGGATGATGGCCATAATCATCAATTATTGAGACACCATTATAATCACCAACTCTGGTAAAACGCCGCTTCACACCATTAAAACTTGCCAGAGCTTTGATTATTTTTTCATCACTTAACCCAAGAAAATCTCCAATCGCAATAGCCGCTAAAGCATTGCTGGCATTGTGCTCGCCATAGATTGGCATTTTAATATTTTTTATTTGGCGCCCTTTTTTGAATTTGACATCAAAGCTTAAACCAGCGCTATCTATGTTGATATTTTCTGCAATTAAATCGACGTCCTTTTTAATGGAATAAGTAACCAAATTTTTTTTCTGCGGGCTTAATTTTTGATAAATTTTTTCTACCTCTAAACTATCAACACACAGCGCACACATGCCATCAGAAGGGATTTGGGCAATGTAACGCTCAAAACAGGCTTTTTGTTTTTCAAAGCTGCCGCCATAACCACTAAATTCAAGATGCTCAGGCTCAATATTTGTGACTGCTCCAATAAAAGTGGGTAAATCCACAAAGCTGGCATCTGATTCATCAGATTCAGCCACTAAATATTGCCCCTTACCAATTTTAGAATTGCTCCCAAAATAATTTATAACACCGCCATTAATAACAGTTGGGTCAAGCCCAGCAATTTCAAGCATCAAACTCACCATACCGGTGGTGCTGGTTTTGCCATGAGTGCCGGCGATGGTAATGCCTTTATATTCTTTCATGATCAACGCCAACAAATTAGCACGAGTGATGATAGGAATATGTCGCTCTTGAGCTGCCAGAATTTCTGGATTATGATCTTTTATGATTGAAGTTTGCACCACCAGCGAAACATCATCAGTAATATTTTCCTTTTTATGCCCGACGAAATAAGTAATGCCCTTAGCTCGCAACTTCGGAGTTAAATAATTTTCTGACAAGTCAGATCCTTGAACGGCAATATTAAACTCGCGTAAAATCAACGCTAAGGCGCTCATTCCTATGCCGCCAAGTCCAATAAAATGGATCTTGCCCTGGTTTTTTATATCTTGAAAATTCATTGGAGATTATCTTAGGGGTAATGATGCAGCCGCCTGATCACAGCAAGCCCGGCCAGAGCGGGCGGGCAACGTAAAAGTAAAAGTTTATTTGTAAATAATGAACAAACAAAAAATCGAGCAAATTTTTTCTATTTGGCAAAGTGAAAACCCCCATCCTCAAACTGAGTTAAAATTCACTAACAATTACACGCTTCTAGTAGCCGTTGTTCTTTCCGCTCAAAGCACTGATGTCGGCGTTAATAAAGCAACCAAAGCATTATTTGAAATTGCTGATACGCCAGAAAAAATGCTTACATTAGGCGAAGAAAATTTAAAGAAATATATCAGCACAATCGGCCTTTATCGTGGCAAAGCAGCCAATATTATCAAGCTTTCACAGATTTTGGTGGAGAAATTTAATTCCCAAGTTCCTGAAAATTTCGACGCCTTAATTTCTCTTCCCGGAGTTGGCCAAAAAACCGCCAATGTGGTTTTAAATTGTGCTTTTCAACATCCAACAATCGCCGTTGATACACATGTTTTTCGCGTTGCCAATCGCATTGGATTTGTTGAAGAAACTACCCCAGAAAAAACCGAACTCGCTTTGTTAAAAACTATTCCCAAAAAATGGCAGAACCACGCTCATCATTGGATGATTCTACATGGACGCTACACTTGCGTAGCACGCAAACCAAAATGTAAACTATGCAAAATTGTTCAATTTTGTGAATTTAAAGAAAAAAATTTATGAAAATAAAAAACCAAAATCTCTTTCGGCAGGAAAATTTTATCGCTGGGAAATGGGTAAATTCTGATAAGAAAATTTCGGTTTTTAATCCCGCCACTAAAGCCTTAGTGGGAGAGGTTCCAGCCCTAGAAACAATGGAAATAAAAAAAGCGATTGAAAGCGCAAAAAATGCCTTTCCAAAATGGGCAAAATTAACGGGGAAAGAGCGAGCAAAATTCTTGCGTAATTGGTATGAATTAATCATGCAAAATGCAGAAGATTTGGCGATAATTTTAACCACTGAACAAGGCAAACCTTTATCTGAAGCGCGCGGAGAAATTATTTACGGAGCCTCTTTTGTTGAGTGGTTTGCGGAAGAAGCAAAAAGAGTTTATGGAGATATAATCACCGCCCCAAAGCCAAATCAAAAAATCCTGGCAATGCGCGAACCGGTTGGCGTGGCCGCTGCGATTACACCATGGAATTTTCCTTCGGCGATGATCACAAGAAAAGCGGCAGCAGCTCTGGCGGCGGGTTGCAGCATAATTTTAAAACCATCTGAATTAACCCCCTTCTCTGCTCTAGCGCTGGCAGAATTAGCACAAGAAGCAGGCATTCCTGATGGCGTTTTTAATGTAATTAACGGCGATGCCCAATTAATTGGCGAAGAACTTTGCAGCAATAAAACTGTGCGCAAACTCAGTTTCACCGGCTCAACAGAAATAGGAAAATTATTATAACAGGCAATGTCAAAGCACTGGTATCAACTACG
>CAZCWN010000005.1:0-35764 GCA_964502375.1 uncultured Rhizobium sp.
AAAAAATCATATTGATAAAGAATTTGTGTTGCCATTAGACGCGACATGCTGCGCTTGCGGTTTTTTGTTTTTGATTTTTTATTCATTGAACAAATTATGAAAATTGGATATAGTGGGATATTGAGCTTAGCTCTTCTTATTTAAACCTGATTTTGAAATTTTACATGCACAAAATTGGTCCGAGTAAATTTTTCATTGTTTTTTTTCTGTGCCTAGAGTGCTATGCTAAACCATATTTTGATCCTGATTCTATTTCTCCAACCTTGCTTGATTTACCTTATGAAAATACTAGCAAAATATTAAAGAAAGAAATTGAGCAAATTATAGAATTACAAAAGAATGTTAAAGAAAGTGAAGTAAGGCAAGCACTTAGTGAACGTTATTTGAAAGCAGATATGGTTGTTGCCAAGGTTAATCCCAATTTAACGCGCCGCAATAATCCTCAACTTTACCATCTGCTTGATCGTGTTGAGGAAGTTGTTTACGAAACCAATAAAAAAGTTAAGATTTATTGGAATAAAAAACGCCCTTATATTGTTGATAAAAGAATTAAAGCCCTTATTCCCTCAAGCGGGAGCCCTTCTTATCCCAGTTTTCATGTTTGCGATAGCTATGTTCTAGCTTATATTTTAGGAATGCTTTTACCCGAACAGAGAGAACAGTTCCTTAAAAGAGCAGCAGAAATTTCACAGCGTCGAGTTTTGGTTGGTTTGCATTTTCCTCAAGATGTAGAAGGGGGGCGCCAATTGGCTTTATTAATCATTGGCGGCCTATTGCAAAATGATGATTTTCAGAAAGATTTAGAATTAGCTAGAGAAGAGTTATTCAAACAGTAAATTTGGTTTTACGGTAACTATTAGCTATCAAATGGTGATTGCTAAGCAGCCAAAAAAAGACAGGGGTGATGTTCCAATTTTGTTAAATTTTAATATTTTAAAAATTGCCCTACTGGCTTTGCTACTGTCTCAAAGCGGCCATTGCTTACTTGAAGAATTGCTAAATTTCTTTGTACTAATCCGTTTGGTAGAAATCTAAATAGTCCATCAATTCCTTCGAAGCCATTTTTTGGTGGATTGGTGTAAGTTATGAAATCTTGTATAGTAGGTGTTTCTCCTTTTTTTCTATCTATGATTTCCGAGATTGCCGAGATTGAATCATAGACAATAGAAGAAATTCGTGGTGGGAATTTGTTGTAGGATTGGTAATAAGTTTTCTCAAAATTGCGGAACCTTTCATTTTCTGGAGCAGCAAACCAGGCGCCGAGCAAATTGTAATCATTTAAAGTTGAAATATCGTCCCATTGGCTGGTGCCAATTATTTGAAAATTTCTTTCTTCGACATTTTGCCTTTTTATTGAAGATACGATTCTGGATAGGATCTTGCCAGATTCCGGAATCATGATAACTTGTGGGTAATTGCGATCAGATTCTGCAATTACTACATCTTTTTTTGCCTTATTTCCGTTAGTCAGGCGCGAGGAAACGCTGAAGGAATTGATAACATGCTCAACGGCGCGGTCTATATCTTTAGGCAAATCTTTGGAGGTGGGGTGGTAAAATTCTGCAGTGATAAAATTGCCGTCACGGTTTTTAACTATTCTTTTGAAAATCGTGGTAATCGTATTGCCATATTGGTTGCTTGGGGCAATGATTGCAAAACTGAATTTGCCTTTATCCATAGCATAGCTAACAATTTTATCGATTTGTGCTTCAGGCATCATTCCAGCTAAAAAAACGCCACCTTCATTATTAATCTTGCCCATTAATTGCTGGTTATTGGAAAGTGAAATAACGGTAATTTTATTACTTTTGGCATCTTTCTCAATAGCTGATATCACCTGGCTGAAGACGGGGCCTATAACTACTTTAATATTTTCATCGATAATACTTTTAAAGGCCTTTGTGGCATCTTGAGGGGTGTCTTTGCTATCTACTAAAACTAACTCAATATTATGATTTATGTCATTTTCAAAAAGTGACAAAGCAGCCGAATTAAAAAGACTCCAGCCTAAATCTTTATTTTTACCACTAAATGGCAGAAATAAAGCAACTCGGACTTTTCTCTCGTTAATTTTTTGAGTAACTAAATTGCGTGATTCAAATTGTTGGTGTGTTTGAGGGGGCGTTACTTCTGTGGCTTTAAATGGCAAAAACGGTTCTTTAGTTAATGGTTGACAGCTAAAAATTAAAAGAACTAAGAGCGGATATAATAAGCGCAAATATCGGGACATAAATTAGATCATTAAATTAATTGTTAGAACTATGCAAGATTACCAATCAAAAATTCAACAAATAAAACTTGAAAATGCTCTTTATGTGATTGCTACACCAATTGGCAACCTTGCCGATATCACTTTGCGTGCTTTGCAAATTTTGCGTAATGTTGATTTTGTGGTTTGCGAAGATACGCGCGTTTCAATTCGCCTTCTCGAAGCTTATGAAATTAAGGGCAAGAAGTTATTAACCTATAATGACCATGTTGATGAAAAAACCCGTAAAAAAATTTTTGAGCTTTTGGCACAAGGGCATAGTATAGCTTTAATTTCCGATGCGGGAACGCCTTTAATATCTGATCCCGGCTATAAATTAATCAGCTTCTTACGTAGCCAAAATAAGAAAGTTATTCCAATTCCTGGTGCCTCGGCATTGACTACAGCACTTTGTGCTAGCGGTATTGCCTGTGACAATTTTTTGTTTTTGGGATTTCTACCAACTTCAAAAATACAGAGAGAAAAATTATTAAAAGCTTTACCCAAGAATTTTACTTTTGCTTTTTTTGAAGCGCCAAATCGCGTGTTGGAGACACTGGGGGCTATAGAAAAAATTTTCCAAAATCGTCGAATTTCTATAGCCAGGGAATTAACTAAAATTCATGAAGAAATTATCACAGATAGCTTGCCAAACATCAGCGATTTCTTTACTAAAAATGAAGGAAAGCTGCGTGGCGAATTCGTAATAATAGTTGAAAAAGCTGATAAAAATGAAAAATCTTTTTCCCAAGAAGAGTTAATTGAAGAAATTTCCAAGGCCCTTTCCTCGGGTTATAGCTTAAAGGATTTATCGCAAAATTTGGCAGAAGTTTACGGCTTGAATAAAAAGGAAATTTATCAGCTAGCTCTAGAGATTACGAAAAAGAAATAAGTGCATATAAAACCATTACATAAATGCCAAAAAAACAAACCTACAAATTCGGACTTTATGCCGAAAAAATTGCTATCTTTTTTTTGAGGTTAAAAGGATATCAAATACTTGAATGGCGATATAAAACAGTTTTTGGTGAGGTTGATATAATAGCTAAAAAAGCTAGAATTATCATTGCCGTTGAAGTGAAGGCGCGTAGATCAAAATTTACTATTTCTGAAGTTTTGCAATCTAGGCAAATTGAACGTGTAAAAAGGGCTACCGAAATTTTTATAATTAGAAACCCTCAATTTCACTCTCATGATTTGCGCTTTGATTTTATTGAAGTTAAAGGAATTTTTCGTCTTAAACATCATCGTAATTTCATAAGTTGAAATTTAGTTGCATGCTATGTAACTTGCCGCGCACCTCGTTTTTTTCATTTTTCAACAAACTGACAACCCTGTGATACCAATAAAACCGCAGCAGAAAACAAACACCTCTAATAATCCTTTTCGTATCAATGAACAGATCCGAGCCAAAGAAATCAGATTGATTGACCATGAAGGAAAAATGGTTGGCCTAACCTCAGTGGCCGAAGGAATGAGAATGGCAAAAGAAGTTGATCTTGATTTAATTGAAGTTTCGCCCAATGCCGTGCCACCCGTTTGTAAAATTGCCAATTTTGGCAAGATGAAATATGAGCTACAAAAAAAGGCTAACGATGCTAAGAAAAAACAAAAAATTATCGAAACCAAAGAAATCAAGATGACCATTAATATTGGTAAAGGAGATTACGATGTAAAAATTCGGCACACCAAAGAATTTATTGAAAAAGGCAATAAAGTTCGGATTAGCATTAGAATGAAAGGGCGTGAAATTACTCACCGTGATTTAGCTGAAAAAATGATTGTAGATATTTTGAAAGATACGGAAGAATTTGCCAAGCCTGAGATGAATCCAAAAATGGAAGGGATGCAGATGGTTGTTATTCTCATCAAGAAATAATAATAAATAATTTCTATGAAAAAGCTTCAAAAACTTATCGAGCAATTAGTTAGCTTTGCACAACAAAAAAATCAGGGAAAAAATTTTGAAAAATTTATCAGAATTTTCTTTGCGGAAATCACTTCGCATGATTTTTTAAATTATTCAATTGAGGATCTTTATAATTCTGCTCTCTCAAGCTTTAATTTTATTGCCGAACGCAACACAGAAGGGCCAAAAATTAAAATTCACAATCCATGTTTAGAAAAAAATGGTTTTGAGTCACATTATACTTTGCTTGAGATTGTCAATGATGACATGCCGTTTCTAGTTGATTCCACTGTTAGCTACTTAGACAAATATGGTTTAAAAATTGCCAATATTGTTCATCCTATCATTTCAGTTACTCGTGATAAAAATGGTAAACTAATAGAAATTTCTACGGAAAAAGACGCTAAAAAAGAATCAGTTATTCATCTGCATTTAGAAAAAATAACTTCTGTATCTGATATGGCCACGATACAGGAAAATATTAAAAGAATTCTAAAAACAGTATATCTCACAGTTGGGGATTGGCAAGCCATGATAGCCCTTGCTAGAAAGGCCCAGAGTCAACTTGCTAATGTTAAAACTACAATAAAAAGCCCAGCAGAAATTTCAGAAATAAAAGAATTTATTTCCTGGGTTATTAACGGAAATTTTGTCTTCCTTGGAGCAAAAGAATTTAATATTAAAGAAGTTGAAGGAAGTGAATATAATTTAGAGGAAGTCCAAGTTTCTGGTTTTGGAATTTTCCGCTCTGAATATGAGGAATTAAGGCCAGAAGTTCAAAATTCTTCTTTTGAAGAAGTGGATGATTCAGTGAAAAATCCTTATATAATTGAAATTTTGAAATCGCGCTACCGTTCTCGCGTTCATAGATCTGCCAATGCTGAAAGAATTCGCATTCAAAAAATTTCTGCTGATGGAAAAATTATCGGCGAATTTAGATTTATTGGGCTTTTCAGTTCTTCAGTTTATTATGAAAGCGCAAGTTCGATTCCACTAATTCGTGGTAAAGTTGCTAAAGTAATTGCTGATTCTGGTTATATAAAAGGCGGCCATAATTATAAAGATCTTATTTCCGCCATAGAATCATATCCACGCGATGATCTTTTTCAAATAAGTGACGAAGATTTGCTTAGAAATACCACTGGTATAGTCTCAATTTGTGGGCGCTCACAAGTAAGATTTTTTGCTCGAAAGGATAAGTTTAATCGTTTCGTTAGCTGCTTAATTTATATGCCGCGCAACCGCAGTAATACTGAAGTTAGAGAAAAAATTAAAAATTACCTTGCGGAAATTTATTCCGGAGAAGTTGCAGACTCATTCCTACAACTTAGCGATTCAAATCTTATCAGAATGCATTTGATCATTCGCACTGATAAGCTTATACCGCATGTTGATGAATTGATGGTGGAAAATGAAATCATCAAGATGACAAAAATCTGGAGTGATGATTTACAAGAGGCTGTAAAAGCTAAGTTTGGTGATGAAAAGCGTTTCTCATTTTTCTCTAAATATAAAAATGCCTTTTCAATCAGCTATGCCAACCGTTTTGATGCCAGAAGAGCGGCGATTGAAATTGAAAAAATTGAGCAATGTTTGGAAAAGCAATCAATATTATTTAATCTTTATCGCTCATCTGATCTTTTGCCCGATGACGTAGCTGAATTTAAAATTTATAGCCCGGATAAAGAGCTCATCCTTTCTGAAATAATGCCTCTTCTTGAAAGTTTTGGCTTCAATGTCATCCAAGAGCACACCTACATAGTCAATATTGAAAATGACGATAGAACAAGAGGAAAGAAAAAAGTTTGGATCCATTATTTCCATATGAATCTAAGCAAATCTGGCCATAAATTTACTGAAAAAATTAAACTTAATTTTGAGAAGACTATTTCTTTAATTTGCAAAGGAATAACTGAGGTTGGTTTTTTAAACAAGCTAGTTGTGGCGGCAGATTTAAATTGGAAACAGATTTATATGCTGCGTGCTTATGCTCGTTATCTTTATCAGTCAGGATTTCGCTATAGTAAGTCCCATATGGCTGATGTTTTTGTAAGATATTCCGAGTTAACAAAATTGCTCGTTGGTTTGTTTGAAGCAAAGTTTGACCCATCTTTCAAAGAAGATTTTTCAGAAAGAAAAAAAGAAATTGAGGTGCTTTCTGAACAAATTAGTATGGGCTTAAATGAAGTTAGAGATGCCTCCGACGATGCTGTGCTCAGAAGGTTCTTTAATGCAATTCAGGCTACCTTACGTACTAATTATTATCAAAACTCTAAAACTGGTGGTTTTAAGGGTTATCTATCGTTTAAATTTGATTCTCACAAATTGCCGGATTTACCTTTGCCGGTTCCTTATGCCGAAATTTTTGTTTATTCGCCCCGAGTTGAAGCAATTCACTTGAGAGGCGGAAAAGTAGCACGTGGTGGTTTGCGTTGGTCTGATCGCCATGAAGATTTTAGAACAGAAGTTCTAGGCTTGATGAAAGCACAAATGACCAAAAATGCTGTGATTGTTCCGGTGGGCTCAAAAGGTGGGTTTGTAGTGAAGAGCAACACTTCTTCTTTTACCCGCGATGAATTACAAAAAGAGGGTATTGAATGTTATAAAACATTCTTGCGTGGCCTTTTAGATGTCACGGATAATGTGCTTAATGGAAAAATTGAACATCCACAACATGTTGTCAGGTATGATGAGGCAGATCCTTATCTGGTAGTTGCTGCTGATAAAGGAACCGCAACTTTTTCTGACATCGCCAACTCAATTTCTGCTGAATATAACTTTTGGCTTGGAGACGCCTTCGCCTCTGGAGGTTCTGCTGGTTATGACCACAAAAAAATGGGTATAACAGCTAAGGGAGGCTGGATCTCAGTCATGCGCCATTTTCGCGAAATGGGCATTGATACCCAAACGCAAGATTTTACTTGTGTTGGTATTGGCGATCTCGGAGGAGACGTTTTTGGCAATGGTATGCTGCTTTCAAAACACATTAAACTGATTGCTGCTTTTAACCACATGCATATTTTCCTAGATCCTAATCCTGATGCGGAAAAATCTTTTATAGAGCGTCAGCGCATCTTCAATCTCCCGCGTTCAACTTGGTTAGATTATAATCCAGCTCTGCTTTCCCAAGGTGGTGCTATCTTTGAAAGAAGTGCTAAATCATTACAAATTTCCCCGGAAATTAAATTTGCTTTGGCTATTGAAAAAGATGAGCTTACTCCACATGAACTCATACGTGCTATTTTAAAAGCTCCGGTTGATCTTCTTTGGAATGGCGGAATTGGTACTTATGTCAAAGCTAGTGATGAAACTGATCAAGAAGTTGGAGACAGGGCTAATGATCTCTTGCGCGTCAATGGGGCCGATCTGCGCTGTAAAGTAGTAGGGGAGGGAGGAAATCTTGGCTTCACTCAAAGAGGTCGTATTGAATATGCCTTAAATAAAGGGCGAATTAATACTGATGCTATGGATAATTCGGCAGGGGTTGATTGCTCTGACCATGAAGTGAACATCAAAATTGCTCTTATTGCAGCAATGCGCAGTAACAAAATTAATTTTGAAGAAAGAAATAAGGTTCTCGAATCCATGACTGATGAGGTTTCTCATCTAGTCTTAAATGATAACCGCCTTCAGACCCAAGCCATTTCAATTGCTGAATCTCTTTCTTATACGGCGCTTGGTGACCAAGCACAATTTTTGGATAAATTAGAAAAATCTGGCCTGCTTAATAGAGAAATAGAATTCCTGCCTAATAAAAAGGAAATCAATAGAAGAAGTATAAATAAGCTTGGGCTAGCCAGACCAGAGCTTTGTGTCATGCTCGCTTACTCGAAAATGAGCATATATAATCAACTTTTAGGTTCGGATTTGGTAAAAGATGAATATTTCACCCATGAATTATTCTCTTACTTCCCTCAAATTATGCAGAAGCAATTTGCTGATGAAATTTCTTCTCACCAGTTAAGAAAGGAAATTATTGCTACCCAAATTACTAATTTTGTAGTTAACAGGCTTGGCATTACGTTTGTTAATCAAATTTCTTATGATAATGGTTTTAGCATACCTGATGTAGTAAGATGCCTTATTATTGCTTGTGATTCTTTCGGCCTTAGAGAAGTGTGGGAGGAAATTGAAGCGCTTGATGGCAAAATTGCAGCTCATGTTCAAATGCAGATGTTTTTAAGCGCAAATAAATTGTGCGAAAGGTCTGTAATGTGGCTATTGCGTAATCAGCCTAAAGGTGAAATTAGGCCAGTAGTTGAGAGGTTCAGAAAAATTGCTAAAGAAATTTCAGGAATTTTACCAGAGGTCCTAGCTCAAGATTCGCGCGATGCTTTCGAGAAAAAGGCAGAAGGATATCGATTAAATAATGTAGATCAAAAATTAGCCTTCAGAATCGCGTCTATGGACCCTATTGCTTCAATTTTTGATATAGCAGAAATTTTATCCGCCTATAATTACGATCTAAAAACAATCGCTAAACTTTATTTTGCAATCGGCACAAGATTTTCTTTAAAATGGCTTCGCAACCGGGTTTCAGAGATGGATTTTGGTAGCTATTGGCAAAAACTTTCCAGCAAGACAATTTTGGAAGACCTCTATTATTATCAGTTGCATATCGCTAAATCTGTTGTCAATTTTGGATGCAATGAAAAACAAAAGCTGTGCGAAATAAGCACCATTGAAGCCTGGATTAAAACAGTCGAGTTTTTAGTTGAGCGCTTTGATAACTTTATTGCCGATTTAAAAGAACATCCAAGCCCTGATTTATCAGTGTTTATGGTTGCTCTAAATAGGCTGAAACCATTGATTAAGTAACATAGCATTAGTTTAACATTGGCGGTCGTGGCGGAATTGGTATACGCGCAACGTTGAGGTCGTTGTGGGGTAAAACCCGTGGAAGTTCAAATCTTCTCGACCGCACCATTTCTCTTGGCTTATGATATAACGAGATGGGCCTCTGGGAACCATACCGATTAAAGCTTAAGTAAGTCCATCCCACCTAACTAAAATATCTTATGAAACTTCTAGCGCTAAAAGAAACTTCCTCTAATGAAGGCCGTGTTTCCATCACTCCAGAGCTGGTTGGTAAATATCAAAAATTAGGGATAGAGGTTTTTGTAGAAAAAAAAGCCGGAGAAAATTCAATTATAGCGGATGATGATTTTGCAAAGGCGGGAGCAAAAATTGTTAGTGATATTTCGCAAATATTGCCAGAAATTGATATAATAATTTCCGTACAAAGAACCGATATTGATCTTACTAAAATTAAAGCTGGCGTTGCTTTTATCGCTTTGCTTAATGCTTATTTTCAGAAAGCAAGAATAGCTGAATTTGCCAATAAAGGAATTTCCGCTTTTGCGCTTGAGCTTTTGCCTAGAATTACGCGAGCTCAAACTATGGATGTTCTTTCTTCACAAAGTAATTTAGCTGGATATGTGGCAGTGCTTGAGGCCACCAATAAAATGTCCAAAGTAATACCAATGATGATGACTGCAGCTGGTACAATTTCGGCAGCAAAATTTATGATTATCGGAGCAGGTGTAGCAGGGCTGCAAGCAATTGCTACAGCCAAAAGACTGGGTGCTATAGTTTGCGCTTTTGACGTACGCGCTGTTGCCAAAGAGCAAGTACAAAGCCTTGGCGCCAAATTTATTGAAGTTAAATCTGATGAAAAAAATGATGGGGTTTACGCAAAAGAAATGAGCGATGACTACAAAAAACGCCAAGACCAACTTCTTAAAGATACAATAAAGAATCAGGATGTTGTTATTACAACTGCACTAATTCCCGGTAAAAAAGCGCCAATTTTAATTTCGCAAGAAATGATAAAATTAATGAAGCCAGGCTCTATTATTGTTGACCTGGCAGCAGTAAATGGTGGCAATTGCGAATTTACACAAATTGGAAAAATTGTGGAAGTAGAAGGGGTAAAAATTATTGGTTACGAAAATTTTCCAAGCCTTGTGGCACCTGATGCTAGTAAACTTTTTGCCAGAAATATTTATAATTTTATTGAACTTTTAATCAGCAAAGAAAAGGGCGCAATTGTAATAAATCTTGAGGATGAAATTGTGAAATCCACTATTGTTTCTCACAATAATGCTGTTGTAAATGATGCTTTGAAAACATGAAATTATTCGATGAAATGTCTACAATTTTTCAATAATCAAAAAACCGAAATTTCCTATGTCACTAAAAATCGACATCCCACAACCAGAACTTCTTAAACCCAAAATTACTATCTTTGGCGCAGGTGGCGCTGGGGGGAATGCCATTAATAATATGATTCGCGCCAGCCTTGAGGGCGTTGACTTTGTTGCGGCAAACACTGATGCCCAAGCTTTAGCAAATTCTTTGGCGGAAAATAGAATTCAACTAGGAATTAAAACTACTAAAGGCTTAGGAGCAGGATCTTTTCCTGATCGGGGTCGTGCTGCAGCAGAAGAAAATATTGAAGATATCGAAAGATATTTGGAAGGCAACAACATGGTTTTTATTGCTGCTGGTATGGGCGGTGGAACCGGTACTGGCGCAGCTCCAGTGATTGCCAAACTTGCTCGTGAGCGCGATATTTTAACGGTTGGGGTGGTTACTAAACCATTTCATTTTGAAGGAAAATATCGCATGGAGACAGCAGAATTAGGCATTGAAGAGCTTAAAAAATATGTAGACACTTTAATCATCATCCCAAATCAGAATCTTTTTAGAATCGCCAATGAGCATACAACTTTTGAATCGGCCTTTAAAATGGCTGATGATGTTCTACATGCAGGCGTACGCGGCATTACTGATTTAATTACAATGCCTGGCTTAGTGAATTTGGATTTTGCTGATATCAGAACTATTATGACCAAAATGGGCAAAGCCATGATGGGAACTGGCGAAGCTACAGGTGAAAACCGCGCCATTGCTGCTTGCGAAGCTGCTATATCAAATCCTCTTCTTGATGATATTTCAATAAAGGGCGCAAAAGGGGTATTAGTTAATATGACTGGCGGCCCAGATATGACGCTGTTTGAGGCTGATATAGCTGTTAATACTATCAAGAAAGAAGTAGATCCAAATGCCAATATCATTTTTGGTTCTGCCTTCAATGAAAATATGAAAGGTAAAATCCGCATCTCGGTAGTAGCAACTGGAATTGATGTGGAAGATTTTAAACGTGAGTCTCTCAAAACCCAAGAAACTCATGAGCCAAGCCGCTTTAAAATGGGCTTGTCATCTGGCCAAAATTCTAAAAAACCAGAAGCTATAACAGTTGCTTCTGACAAAAGTTTTTTTGATCCAGGAATTTCAGTCAAAATTGATAACGAGACAATTGAGGAAATCAGCGATACAAACTTTAAACCAAAAAGAGCTTATTCAAAAGAAGCTAATGAGAATTATGGTAATCAAGATGGTTTTGAAGATAAGCAGCAAAAATCTAATGGTTTAACTGAAGAAGAGGCTCTTTCTAATCAAGTAAGTTTTTTTGCTAGCCCACTAGGAGAAGGGTTTGGTGAGGATAATGAAATTGAAGAAAAAATTTAAATCAAAAAACCAACTGTAACAAAAGCCACAAAACCGGTTCGTAAGGAAGCTCCTAAGAAAGAAACTAGTGGTTTCAGTCTCTTTAATTTTATGAATTCAGTAAAATCCAGGGACGAATCAAAAGAAGAAGAAATTCAAGAATCTAAGCCAACTAAGAAGCAACCTGTCTCTCAAGAAAATTATAGTGATAAAAAGTCCCAAGAAGCAGAGAAAAAACGTCGTGAATTTTTTGGGGCAACTATTTTTGATGAAGATGAACTAAGCGAAAACAATGATAAGATTGAAGACGATATATTAAATGTTCCTGCTTTTTTCCGGCGTAAGAAATAATAGTCTGTCTTTGTTATTATTTACTTTGAGCTTTTTGAGGGGCAACGGAAGCTGGTCATGTTGGAAGCGAGCCTTGGTAACATCTCTTTTAGAATCCATATATGACTAAAATTTATTTAATCTCCCCCGCACAAATAGAATTAAAAACTTTTTCTGTATCTTTAAAGAAGGCTCTTGGAACCGCTCTAACACAGGTTTTTCAGCTGCGTTTGAAGAATTATGATTTAGCGGAAGTTAAGAAAATTGCCCAAGAATTAAAGAAAATCTGCCACGATAATAATTGCCTTTTTTTGCTTAATGACTTCTCTAAAATTGCTTTAGAGATAGGCGCTGATGGTGTTCATTTGGGAGAAGAGGATAAATCAATAAAAATAGTTAGAGAAAATTCGCCTAGTAATTTCATAATTGGTGCTAGCTGTTACGATTCAAAACATTTAGCTATGGAAGCAGGAGAACAGGGAGCAGATTATTTATCTTTTGGTGCTTTTTTCCCTACTAAAACGAAAGCTTCTCGTGGCAAGCCCACCACTGAGATTATAGAATGGTGTAATGAAATGATAAATTTACCAATTGTAGCAATTGGGGGTATTACTGATAAAAATTGCTCTCCTTTAATCAAGGCCGGCGCGGATTTCTTAGCGGTTATTTCTTATGTTTGGGAACATCCTTTAGGAGAAGTGGTGGCCCTGCAAAATTTGTCATCAGCAATAAAAAAGGAGCGTGACTCTTAAAGAGAATCACGCTCCTTTTAAAATTTTCGCTTTTTTGTGCGTATTATTTCACTGAAATAGTAACTACACGGCGATTCTTAGCCCAAGCTTCTTCATTATGTCTTAAATCAATTGGAGCTGATTCGCCATAGCTCTTAACGTCGATTCTTTCTGGGCTGATACCTTTTTTAACCAAATAAGTCTTAACTTTTTCGGCTCTTTTTTCTCCAAGCTTCAGGTTGTATTTTTCAGAACCTCTTTCATCAGTATGTCCTTCAATCCTTACTCTGGCCTTCTTATTAGCCATTAGCTCTGGTATAACTGTTTCATCAAGAGTTTTCTTTTCTTCGCTTGAAATAGTTGTGCTATCGAAAGCAAAAAATACATTAGTTTCGCTTGTAGATATTTCAGACTTAACTTCAGCTGGTTGAACAGGAGTTGTTTTAGCCACAGTTTCTTTTTGTGCTTTGTTGCGACAGCAACTAACTCTATCCTTTTTTGATTTGTGGCAGCAAGAGGCTAAGGAAAGCACAAGGGCAATTGCCAGTAATTTTTTGTAAAACATAAGATTTAGTAATAAATTTTTAATAAAATGGTTTTTGGGCTCTCCACAAAAGTGGTGAGAGAACCCTTAATTTCTTTTTTATTATGACGATAATTGCAAGAGGAAAATCTGATTATAGGCAAAACTAAATATTTAGTTGCTAGAATGAATATAAGTTTTGAGAAGCTTTTGTTACAAAGATTGTGCCCTATTTAATAGTAAAAAATCAGCTAAAACACAAGCCAGCATTGCTTCCCCAACAGGTACGGCGCGAATGCCAACACAAGGGTCATGACGGCCTTTAGTAATTATTTCACAATTATTACCATGGATATCGACAGTTTTTCGAGGAATTAAAATTGAGCTGGTTGGTTTAACTGCAAAGCGCACCACTAAATCTTGGCCGGAAGAAATGCCTCCCAAAACGCCACCGGAGTGATTGGAAGAAAAATTGATTTTATTTTTTTCCACCCACATTTCATCTGCTAATTCAGAACCTTTTTTTTGTGCCGCTTCCATACCAATTCCAATTTCCACACCTTTTACGGCATTAATTGACATCATTGCTGAAGCAAGTTTTGCATCAAGTTTATTGTAAATCGGCTCGCCCAAACCGGCGGGAACATTTTTAGCAATAAGCTCTATCACCGCTCCCACAGAGTCACCAGATTTTCTTATGTCTAAAAGGTAATCTTCAAAATTTTGGGCGGCATCTTTATCAGGGCAGAAAAAATCATTTTTATCAATTTCAGAAAAATCAATTTTAGTGCGATCAATTTTTTTCTCACCGATCTGAGTTAAATATCCTATAATTTCAATTTTTTCCCGGGAGATGATTTTGCGGGCTATAGCGCCTGCAGCCACGCGCATAGCGGTTTCACGCGCTGAAGATCTGCCACCACCGCGATAATCTCGAATGCCATATTTTTTAAAATAAGTGTAATCAGCGTGGGAAGGGCGGAATTTGTCTTTTATTTCGCCATAATCCGCAGATTTTTGGTCTTCATTGAAAATTATTAGACTGATTGGGGTGCCAGTAGTTTTGCCTTCAAAAACCCCGGAAAAGATTTTTATTTTATCAGATTCTTGGCGTTGAGTTGTAAATTTTGATTGTCCTGGTCTTCTTTTATCGAGATATTTCTGGATGTCTGATTCATTTAAATCAAGTAAGGATGGGCAGCCGTCAACCACACAGCCAATTGCTTCGCCATGGCTTTCGCCCCAAGTTGTAAAAGAGAAAACTTCACCAAATTTATTCATATTGTTTTGATTGATTATTCAAAATAAGAACTGGATTTCCGCTGAAAACCAGGTGGTTTCCATCTTCATCAATTTTTAATTGACCAGCAGTGATTGACCCAAGGCCTCCCGTGGCAAAAACATCGAAAAAAAAGACTTCACTTTCATCTTGGTGGAAGGCCTTTTTAGCCTGAATATTATAAACCTGGTTGTCGGAATACTGAAGTTTGATATTAGGGTTAATCATGATTTTTTCCGTTTTGTAATCCTCGCGATTCTTTTTATAGTTACTCACCAATTTAATTGTGTTGCTTTGATTCAATGCGTAAAAAACATAAATAAAAATTCCGCCGATAATAAGCCCATAACAAAAAACAATGAGGAAATTTCTAATCCGCGAATGCGAATTAAAAAGTTGTAAAATCTGCTGTGTTCTAAGATCCATTGGCGTTGGCAATTAACGTTACTGAAAAACTTTCTATGCCTTCAACGGCGCCCACTTTGTCAATTTCCAATTTGCATTTTTTGATGCGTTTATCTTCCATAATTAAATTCATTACTTCCTGAGCCATTTTTTCAATTAGGGCAAACCTGTTAGTTGCAATCAGGTTTTTTATTTTTTCGCTAAGAGATTCATAATCGATTGTATCTTCAATATTATCGCTGCTCAAGGCCTTATCAAAATCACTTTCAATTTCGACATTTATAATAATTTCGCGATCAATATTTTTTTCCCAATCGTGACATCCAACAATTGTTTTTAGACGAAAATTTTTAATTTTTATGATCATTATTTAAGTTGCTTAAAAGCAGTGACGGGGATTATTTTGCTTGCTTAGAGTCTGTTCTCAAATTCCTTCATTATTAATTTTTCAGAAATTTTTAGCAGCTTTTTCAAGAATTTTGCAGCTTTATATTCATACTGCAAAAAATCTTTTAAGTAACGAGCAAAAATTTGTGGGGAAGGGGATGAAGGAATTTGAAAACAGACTCTAGTGTCTAATCTAAAGGCTTCAAAATGCATCAAAAAATTATCCCTTTTAACAAGGCGCGAAAAAAATTGCAGGATAAAAACTTAAAAAAATCAAAAAAAATGTTATTTTTGACTATTATAGCCGCAGCCGTGATTGGCATGGTTCTGTGGGATTATTTTGTTGAAAAAGTTGCTTATCTTGATGTAAAAATTCTTGAGTCCAAAAATATTGTTTTTAATGATACATCTCCAATTCCAATGACCACAACTCAGGTGGTTAATGAATTTGAGAAGGCTGAAGGCAAGCCAGTGTTGCTCTATCTCTATACTACTTGGTGCAAAATTTGTACGGAAAACTTTCCAGCTATTAATGAAATTGCTCGCGAATTTCAAAATACTGAATTGCAATTTATAGCGTTGGCAATTGATCGCGATTTAGAGCCACAGGCCTTTCAGGATTATTTTAATAAATTCGGCGATGTTTATTTTCCCCTTCGTTATTTAGCTTTTAAGGAAGGATTTTCTGAATTTTTACTTAAAAGAAATATTCGCTATAATCGAGTTATCCCCTTTACAGTGCTGATTTCACGCCATGGTGAAGTGATCACAAAATTTTCTGGCAAAAAAAATAAAAATTATTTGCGTAACAAAATAATCAAAGAACTCTACGGTAATTAGCTGTGCTCCCTACAATCCGCCTTTTCAACACTCTTTCTGGCAAGGAAGAAATTCTTTCAACTATTGAACCAAATCACTTAAAAATTTACGTTTGCGGCCCAACAGTTTATGATCGACCGCACCTTGGTAATGCTCGTTCGATCGTAATTTATGATTTACTTTTTCGCTTTGCTAAAAAACTTTTTCCCAAAGTTACATATGTTCGAAACATCACGGATGTTGACGATAAAATTAATGCCGCAGCCAAAGCACAGGGCGCTTCCATCCTTGAATTAACCAAAAAAATTATCGCATTTTTTTATCAAGATATTGGAGCACTTAATGTTTTAAGCCCAACATTTGAGCCGCGCGCTACTGATCATATAGCGGAAATGATTGCGATGATTAAGCGTTTAATTGCAAATGGCTATGCCTATGAAAGCAATGGCCACGTGCTTTTTGACGTTTCTTCTTATAAAGATTATGGGGCTCTTTCTAATCGCCATCTTGATGAAATGATTGCCGGCGCGCGCATTGAAATTGCTGATTACAAAAAAAATCCCCTTGATTTTGTTTTGTGGAAACCAGGAGACGCCGATGACGATTCATCAAGCCTATTTGAAAGCCCGTGGGGCCTGGGCAGGCCTGGTTGGCACATTGAATGCTCAGCAATGAGTTCAAAATATTTGGGCGAGGATTTTGATATTCATGGTGGAGGAGCGGATTTACAATTTCCCCATCATGAAAATGAAATTGCTCAAAGTCGCTGTGCCAATAAGGGTTCCAGCTTCGCGCATTTGTGGGTTCACAACGGATTCCTAACCGTGAATGGCGAAAAAATGAGCAAATCGCTGAAAAATTTTGTTACCGTGCGTGACCTTTTAGATCAAGACATCCCAGGCATTGTTATTCGATATCTTTTGCTTTCCACCCATTATCGTAAGCCTTTCGATTTCAACCAAAAAGCCCTTGATGATGCGAGAAAAGCACTAGAAAAATTTTATGCAGTTTTTTCTGAAGATGAGGCGGAATTTTTTACCAAAGAAAATCTAGAAAAGCTTGATATCGAACATGGCCCCAGCGCCTTGATTTTACAGCATTTAGCTAATGATTTAAACACATCAAAAACTATTGCCACTTTGCACGAAATTATAAAAGGAATACGTAACACGAATGATAAAAATCTGAAGCAAGAACTAGCTTCAATTCTAAATTTTCTAGGCCTTTTTGATGCGGAATTCTTACCAAAAAAACCAACAGGAATTGATGAGGTTTACATTAATTCCCAAATCGAAATGCGGGCAAAATTCAAACAGGAAAAAAATTTCGCCAAGGCCGATGAAATTAGGCAAAACTTGCTTGTCCAAGGGATTATTTTGGAAGATATAGCCGGGGGAAAAACGTTATGGAAGAAGAAATAAGATTTTAAATGCAGCCCTACTTTCAAGTCTAAAAATTAGCCATAGTACCTTACAATTTCAGAAAAAAATAAATTGCTGATTGATAATTAAAATTGTCTCTTATTTATAATCAAAATCACATGAGGAAATTTGCAGTTAATTAAACAATAATAGAGCAAATAACCCTAGCCCGGAACTCGCAACACCACTTTTTAACACCATGAAACCTAGAACCAGAAGCACGGACAGTTTTCAATCCAATAAAAGCAAAAGCTCCCACTCATCTTTGAGTTAGTATTAGCGCTATGCCAGACTATATACAGCATCAGCAGCTTAAATCGAATTTTTGTAAAATAGTAAAAAGTTAGACCAGCAGAAAGGCGGAAGTGCAGCGGATGGTCACGATTTTAGAAGACAAACAAAAATGAAAAATCTCGAAGAAAAATCACGAAAAATAAAGTTTGTTGTCCAAATAACTTTCGAAAAAGTTGGTTTTTGGGCAATTTATAAATTTAGGCCAACCAAAAATTCTGGTGTGAAATTAACGAACAGCTTTTTTTGTTTTTGTGGTATTTGGCTTTCTTGCGCTTGGTTAAAACATTGCTGGAAGAAGCTGTGGAATAAAGAAGCGAGATTAAATTTTAACCCTATGACAATTTTTCCATTAACCTTACAGGACAACTTTATTTAGATCAGAACCACTTTGTTTTTTAAAAAACCTTATGCATCACCACTGCATCAAATTTTTTCTTATAATAGTCTTTTTGTTGTTGCCGGCAGAAGCAGCCTTGGCAATTGCAGCACCGCCGGTTTACAGTTTGCGTGATGCGATTGAAGCAGCGCAAGTTAATAATCGTAATATCAAACTTGAACAAACTAGGCTTAATTCCGTTAAAACTGCGAAAACCCAAGCGATTGCAGAATTTTTGCCTAGCGTTAGCGTGAGTGCGCAATATGGACAGAGGAACAGTTTTTATCAGGGGCAAAATTACGATCGTTCAAGCAAGCAAAGCAGTAAAGAAATAAAGCTTGAACAGCCTATTTTCGACGGGCTTCATTCCGTTTCAAAATATCGTGAAGCGGATTATAAAATAAAATCTGGGAGCGCCAAAACTTCAGATAAAATTCAGGAAATTTCTTTCGCCGCAGTTCAGAGTTATTGTAATCTATTTCGCTATCAGCAATTGGTTAAATTATATGAGGAAGATAAAGAGCTGGGCAGGAAGTTTCTGGAATTAGCCAAACGCAGGAAAGAGGCACGAATTATTGATAAAAGCGAGATTATCAAATTCACTTATGAAACTTCCCTCACTGAAGAAAAATATCTTGATGCACTAAACAAGCTCAACAAAGCCAGATTTGATTACCAAAACATTATTGGTGAGCTGCACGAAAATCTCTTAGAGCCGGAAATCACAGAAGAAGAATTTAATAAAGAAAAACTCTTAGAAGCGGCGCTTGAAAGTAATAATAATGTTAGGGCCTATCGTTACAATTACCTGGCCTCGAAGGCTGCTTATAATGCTGAAAAATCAAATTTTTTGCCAAAAGTTTCTTTAGTTGCTTCTGCCAGCGAACAAGATCGGGTGGTATATTTGAATAATCAGGATCTTAATTCCAAATCCATTTTCTTCAATGTTTCCATACCGATTTTTCAGAAAGGGGTTGAATATGCCAATGTCAATAAAGCCAGATATGACAAGGATGCTGCGCTAGAGGAATATGAAATAATTAAAGAAAATATAACCAAAGAAGTGAACCAGGTTTTGGAAGAATACCGGTTTTTTTCGAAGATGAATGAAACCAATAAAAGGCTCTCTGATCTTGCTCAAAGCCGCGCTGAAGTGTTTAAAGAAAGGTCGAAATTAAGGGTTGAAGATCCAATTGAACTAATCCGTGCCACAATCGAGGCCAATGAACGCCAGGCAAATTATGTCAATTCGCGGATGGATTTGGTGATCACTTATTACAAAATAAAATATTTTCTGGCCGAAATATGATAACCCAACCACAAAAAACCCTCAAAACCGTGCTCTATACTTGTAAAAGGGCCTTTTGGTTTTGTCTGCTATTCAGCTTTTTCATCAGTATTTTTACTTTAGCTTCGTCGATTTATTCTATGCAGGTGCTGGATAGGGTGCTTTCTAGCAATAGTTTTGAAACTTTGCTTTATCTGACCATCATCATTTTAGCTTTTTTGGTTTTTCTGGGAATTCTTACTCAGGTGCGAGCGACAATATTTTTGCATATAGCAAATTGGCTTGATGAAAAACTAACACCCGTTCTATTCAATAGTAGCCTTGAGATACAAGGCTCTAACAAAAATATCAGCAGCCAAAATCTGCGTGATTTACAAATTTTAAAAAGCTTTATTTCTGGCCCAAATCCAGCAACGCTTTTTGATGCGCCATTCGCCATTATTTACCTGATTGTGATTTTTTTTATCCATCCAATAAACGGCTTAATCACAATTCTCGGCGGCTTGGTAATGCTGAAAATGGCCTATATCAATGAAAAATCCACTAAAGAACTGATAGAAAAAACTAACCAATTGCAGCTTGATGTGGTAAGAAATTTTGAGCTCATTTCTTTGAACTCTGAAGTGATTAATGCCATGGGTATGAAGGCAAATCTGCGCCATAATTGGCAGGAAGGAAATGAGGAATTAAGGAAAACTTCCGCCGCGCTGGCTATAACTAGCAATCGCATTTCTGCAATTTCGAAAATGCTTCGAATGGTGTTGCAAACGCTTACTATGGCCTCAAGCGCAATTTTAGTGATGTATAATAAAATGTCTTCCGGTGGCATCATTGCCACTTCAATTCTAGCAGGGAAAGCTCTGGCTCCTTTTGATAATGCAATTGGTTTATGGAAAGCGCTTAAAACCGCTAAATCAGCCTATTTACGGCTTAATGAGTCGCTCAGAAATTATGTGGAAGATAAAAATAAAATTGCACTGCCGCCTCTCAAAGGAGAAATCATCGTCGATAAATTAATTTACAAATTACCAAATTCCGAACGCCTGTTCATCAAAGCTGTTTCATTTAAAATTAATCAGGGCGAAGTGGTTGGTATTATTGGCCCCACGGGCAGTGGTAAAACCACTTTAGCAAGGCTTATAGTGGGTGTTTTAAAGCCAAATTCAGGAATAGTGAAAATTGATGGTGCCAATATTTTTGATCAAGATTTAGAGAAAATCGGTAAATATATCGGCTATCTGCCGCAAGATGTTGAGTTATTTAAAGGTTTGGTGAAACACAATATTGCTCGCATGGATAAAAATGCCGACGATGAAACAATAATTAAAGCGGCGCAATTTTGTGATATTCATGAGGTAATTTTGTCTTTACCACAGGGTTATGAAACACCTATTGAAAAAGATGCTAGTAATCTGTCAGCAGGGCAGAGGCAAAGAATTGCTTTGGCTCGGGCCTATTTTGGCGACGTAAAATTTGTGGTGCTCGATGAACCAAATTCAAATCTTGATAGTGAAGGGGAAAAGGCGCTGAACAATGCTATTCTTCGCGCCAAAGAGAATAAAATAACTACCTTAATAATTACTCATCGCCCCTCTGTCACTTCAATCTGCGATAAATTACTGGTGTTAAAAGATGGCGAAGTGAAGGCCTTTGATAATACCAAGGTAATTTTAGGGAAAGGGGCAATATGACTAAAATAGAATCCAGAATAGCTGAAAATTCTATAAATTATGGTGTGAAAGCGTTGATTATTTTTGCCGTGATTTTTCTTGGCTGGGCAGCATTTTTGCCAATAAAGTCCGCTTCAATTGCTAAGGGGGTTGTTGTGCTCGATTTCAATCGTAAAACCATACAGCATCTTGAGGGGGGTATGATTGATCAAATTCTGGTTAAAGAAGGGCAGAATGTAAAAAAAGGTGATATTTTACTCTATCTCCACGATATCAGGGCTAAAGCCGAGCACCAGATTCTAGAGGAAAGGCTGTGGACGATGAAGTTACAAAAAGAAAGGCCTAAAGCCGAGAAAGAAAACAATCAAAAATTAGATTTATTCGCTTTTTTTTCTGAAATTGGTGAGCTGTCTAAGGGCGAAGTGGAAAAAATACAAAAGGTTGCCGCCAATCAATTGCGGCTTTTCAAAGCGCGAAGTGACAAGCGCCAAGGTGAAATAAAAGTTTTAGAAAAAAAACTAAAAGCTGCCGAAGCAAAACTAAAACTTTTTCAAAAAGAATTAAGCCTAGTAAAGCCGCTGGTTGATGAAGGAAACTTGCCAGTTTTGCGTGAATTAGATTTACAGAAAGCAATTGCTGAAACTGATGAGCAAGCTGGAAGCGCTAAGCTGCAAATTGTTAATTATAAAAATAATGACCTTTCTGAAATCCTCAAAGAGCTAAAAGAAAGCGATATGGAAATTATTGGTTTACACAATCAGCTTTCCGCTTCGAAAGATGTTTTAAAAAGGTCGGCAATTACCGCGCCCGTTTCTGGAAAAATCATGAATATAAAATATCACACTCTCGGCGCCGTTGTCCCACCGGGAGGAGAAATTATGAATATTGTGCCCCAACATGAAGAGTTAATTATTGAGGCAAAAATTAAGCCACAGGATATTGATAATGTTGTGGCAGGGCTTAAAGCAAAGGTGATGCTTACTGCTTATAAAGGTAAAAAAGTGCCTAAACTTAATGGCGAGGTTTTAAATATTTCGCCTGATATTTTAAGCGATGCGCAAACTAGAGAATCGTATTTCTTAGCTCGTATTGCGGTTAGCAAAAAAGATATTGAGAAACTCAAAAATAAAATTGAGCTTTATCCAGGCATGCCAGCACAAGTCTTTATTATAACGGGTGCAAGATCGCTAATTTCTTATCTTTTTACACCAATTTCTGATTCTGCTTATAAGGCTTTTAGAGAGGATTAATGCTGCCTCAATCATTCTTTCACATTCTTATGCAAAGAGTAAAACAATGCAAAAATTGTAAGAGCTAAATAGAGCAACTAAGGGGTTTGCTCGTCTCTAGAGCCGCCATTTTATCTTGTAAGATCAACGCTAAATAAGGCTTTGCAAGAAACTTAATTTTTTACGCTATATCTAATCTTAATAACCATATTTTCCTTACTTCTATAAAACTCGTCCGCCGTAAGTTTTTTATCTAGGGCAAAACTCATTTTTAGTGTGATTTCTTCTCCAGGATCAAGGCTGTATTCCTGCGCGCACAAGCAACCATATCGCTTGATATATTCGTCAAAATTTTCGGGTTCAATTGTGAGGGTAGGGCGAAATTTTATTTTATGAGTAGAAATATTTTTGGCGCGGTAATTTACAGTATTTTTCCTGCCAGTAACCGTTAAAATTTGTGGCTTAAGCGCAGTGAACTCTAGGTCTTGGCGATAATTGCTTATTTCCATCGCCACATTAATTTTTTCTTTTCCTTCGTTAAAAGGCAGGCTAAAGGAAATATCAATTGGCTGGCATTTTTTGCTGATGTTGCAGAACCAATTAAATGGCTGAATGGCGAAAAAAATAACGGCGCAAATTACAGCTAAGCGCAGAAATAGCCTAAGTTTTGGATGCATATGAAAAATTAATTTTTAAATTGCAGGACACAAAAATATTTAAATTTTTCTCCTTACAATGTCAGTAAAAAAAGTTGCCCTTAGCGAGCCTTTTAAGAAATTTTCTCAATGGTTTGAAGCTGCTTGTGCCAAGCCTGAGATAGTTGAGCCTACAGCCATGTGTCTTGCCACGGTTGATGAAAATAACTGCCCTTCCTCACGCATGATTTTGTTAAAAAAATTTGATGAGCGCGGCTTTTGTTTTTTTACTAATTTATCCAGTCGTAAAGGCCGCGAGCTTGCCAATAATCCCAATGTCGCTTTATGTTTTTATTGGGGCATCTTGCAACATCAAGTCAGAATTGAAGGCGTTGTTGAAAGGGTAACTGAAGGTGAGGCCGATGAATATTTTAGATCAAGAAGGCGAGGCAGCCAAATTGGTGCCTGGGCTTCTAAACAATCGCAAGAAATAGAAGATTGGAGCGAATTTGAAGCAAGGTTGCAACAAGTAAGCAAAGATTTTGAAGGACAAGAAGTTACGCGCCCACCTTTTTGGTCTGGATTTAGAGTGGTGCCAAGGCGCATAGAATTTTGGCAAGAAGGAGAATTTCGTATTCATTATCGTGAAATCTATGAACGAGTTTCCGACGGCTGGGAGAAAAAAATCCTTTATCCTTAAAAATTAAATCTGTGATTTATGAACTTCCAACACTATTGCGATTCCTTCTTAATAAAGCTTGCAGAGAGGCTGGAAAACGAAGATGAAAATTCCAAACTCGATGTTGAATATTCCGATGGAATTTTAACAATTAAAATTGAAGCAACTTCCAAAACCTATATAATCAATCGCCATGCGGCCTCGCAGAAAATTTGGTATTCATCGCCATTTAGTGGGGCCGATTATTTTGCATTTGATGAAAATTCTGGAAAATGGCTTGATTCTAAGGGCGAAGAGCTTGAAGAAAAATTATTTTCTGAAATCCGTAATTTAAATATCTAAAACATGAAAAAAATTCTCTTAATTGAAGGTGACGGCATTGGGCCGGAAGTGGTTTCACAAGCTAAAAAAATTATCGATTTCTTCTCGCAAAATACTGACAAAAAATTCACTACTGAAAAGGCACTTTTGGGTGGTATTGCTTATGATAAAACTGGCACCCCGTTTCCGCGCGAAACTGTAGATCTTGCCCGCGATTCTGATGCTATTTTGCTTGGCGCAGTTGGTGGCCCAAAATGGGAAGCTCTAGAATATAAACATCGCCCCGAGCGCGGATTACTTGGCATTCGCAAAGAATTAGAACTTTTTGCTAATTTACGCCCTGCTAAAGTTTTTAATGCCCTTGCTGATAGCTCAACATTGAAGCGTGAAATTGTGTCTGGGCTTGATATCATGATCGTCCGCGAATTAACCGGTGATCTTTATTTCGGTGAGCCGCGTGGCATAAAAACCTTGCCGGATGGCTCAAAACAAGGCATCAACACAATGACTTATAATTCAAAAGAAGTTGAGAGGATTGCTCGCGTTTCATTTGATTTGGCTAAGATGCGCGGCAAAAAATTATGTTCAGTGGATAAAGCTAATGTAATTGAAACCACTGAAATGTGGCGTGAGGTGGTGACAGAAATTGGCGCTAAAGAATATCCAGAAATACAGCTTTCGCACATGTATGTTGACAATGCTGCAATGCAGCTAATTCGTAATCCGAATCAGTTCGATGTAATGCTCACGGGCAATATGTTTGGTGATATATTATCTGATGCCGCCTCAATGTTGACGGGCTCTCTTGGCATGTTGCCTTCCGCTTCGCTTGGTGAGAAGCAAGCAAATGGTAAGCAATTTGCACTTTATGAACCAATCCACGGATCAGCGCCAGATATAGCTGGAAAGAATATCGCTAATCCAATCGCAACAATTTTAAGCCTGGCCATGATGTTCAAATATTCTTTTTCTTATGCTGATGAAGGGGCTTTAATTGAAGAAGCGGCGGAAAATGTTTTAAATGCCGGAGTTAGAACAGCAGATATTGCAAAAGCTGGTGAGCCCCGTGTTTCCTGCTCAGAAATGGGGGATAAAATTCTGGCTGAATTGAAAAATTTAATCGCTTCCAAGTAAATATGATATTTATGCTTGATGGTCGCAGTTTTGCTATGCGTTATGTTCGGCGCCTCTTGCTTAATATGGTACATGGGCTGCAGCGCAGGCAGGCTGTATGGTCTAAAAAGCATTTTTTCATTTTAGCATCTTTCTTTTCTTTGATTTCTTGGAGCGAAGCGCCAGCGCAAATAACCCGCTCAACCACCTTTGATGATCGTTCTCTCTGTGAAGAAGTTAAAGGAGTATGGCGCCAATTTGGCAATGGCTGTGCTGATCACTGCGAACCAAAATTTGATGAATTTATCATTTGCACCCAAAACACAATTTATGCCTGTGATTGTGGGAAAGGCAGATGTTGGAATGGGGAAACTTGTGTCTCTCTAGAAAGTTACAAAAAAATTTATGAGGCCAAAGTGGACAAAGAGCGGAAAATTTTGGATGAAGCTAGAGAAAAGCGTAAAGCTTTAGCAAAGGAAAGCGAGCAAGCTATATTGGCTAAATTAATGAAGAAAGATGAGAAGGCCGCCTCTTCTCCATCTTCGCCAACTTCTAACGCCACCCAATTACAGCAGAATGCTCAGAAGATAAGAGGCGCTCTCATCCCTTCAGCTAACACTGATAATGATGAAATTCCGCCACTTTCTCCCGAGCAGGAAGCCGCCCTTAAAAAACGAATTCAAAACAGGCGAGAAAATGCAACAGTTCCGCCCCTTTTTTTACAGCGAGAACAAGCAAAACAGGCTCTGTCTAATTTACAAAACCAAGGGTCGGATCAGGCAAAAACATCGCAAACAGCGCCAAACCAAGAAAATTCAACTCTGCCAGAGTTGCCTGTGGTTCCTTTGCCAAATTAAATAAAATGCTAAACGACAAAGTTTCCCAAATTATTATACGCCTTCTAATCCGCCTGGGGGGGCTTTGTTTGATAGGCTTCTCACTGGCTTTTGCTTTGGCGCTTTTTAGCTTTAATGCTGATGACTCTTCCTTCAACACAGTTTCATCCGACGGTCATATTAATAATTGGATAGGGTCATTTGGATCGCATATTTCTGATCTTTCCTTCCAATTAATTGGCCTTTCTGCCTTTTTCTTATGCCTGATTATTTTTAGTATCGGCTCTAAAATTAGCAGCCGTGTCGGCATCAGAAATTTTTTACCAAAAATTATCCTAACTCCTTTAGCAATATTATCTTTATCGATGTTTTTTGCTGCTTTACCGCAGCCCAGCTGGTGGGAATTTGATTCGCTTGGCGGCGTTAATGGCAGCTTCATTCTAGCGAAATTCAATCAATTTCCAAAATTAGTGATGGCGCCTCTGGCGATGATTGCTTCGATCATTTTGCTTTCTGTAATTTTAGAAATTTCTCTTGGTGATTGGATTTATTTCTTTCGCTACAGCTTCGTGACCGCCCGCTTTTTGTTTGATCGTCTAATGCAGTCTTTCAAAAGCCAGGAAGCGCCATTGCAAATTCGTAAAAATATTCCTGAAATTTCCTCGCCAGAGCCTGAGCTAGATTTCGTAGAGGAAGAAGAAATTGAAGAAGAGAAAAAAGAAGAGGACCGCGAACTTCTGAAAAAAAAGCTTAAGAGCAGCAAAACCAAAACGCCGAAATGGTTAAAGAAATCCACTTATCAATTACCGCTATCAGACCTCTTGACTGATCGCTCGGCCGAAAATCGTGATAAAAAAACCAGCCGAGAAGTTGTCGAAAACCAATCAAAAATGTTGGTTAAAGTTTTAGAAGATTTTGGCGTTTATGGCACTTCGCTTGGCGCCAAAGTTGGCCCGGTGGTAACTCTGCACGAATTTGAGCCAGCCGCAGGAACTAAGGCATCGCGTGTAATTGGCCTTTCTGATGATATCGCCCGCTCGATGAGCGCAATATCTGCTCGTATAGCGGTTGTGCCGGGCAAAACTTCTATCGGTATAGAATTGCCAAATGCCAAACGTGAAATGATTTTCCTGCGCGAATTGATTGAAGGTAAGGAATATAAATTTTCGCAGACCTTTTTGCCGATGATTTTGGGTAAAGATATTAGCGGCGAAACGATAATTGCCGATTTGGCTAAAATGCCGCATTTATTGATCGCAGGAACTACTGGCTCAGGTAAATCTGTGGGTTTGAATGTTATGATTTTATCGATGCTTTTCCGCCTGCGTCCCAATGAATGTAAATTCATCATGATTGACCCCAAAATGCTGGAACTTTCAATTTATGACGGAATCCCACATTTATTAGCGCCAGTTGTGACCGAGCCTGCAAAGGCAGTGATTGCTTTAAAATGGGTTGTGGCTGAGATGGAAGAGCGCTATCGCCTGATGTCTAGTTTTGCTGTACGCAATATTGCCGGCTATAATGAAAAAGCCGAGAAAGCAATTTTAAGTGGCGAAAAATTATTGCGTAAAGTGCAAACAGGATATGACCCATCTACCGGTAAGCCAATCATTGAAGAAATTGAATTCGAGCCAAAAAAACTGCCTTTCATTGTGGTTATTGTTGATGAAATGGCCGATTTAATGTTAGTAGCAGGCAAAGAAATTGAAAATTCTGTGCAACGCTTGGCCCAAATGGCGCGTGCTGCCGGAATTCATTTAATTATGGCAACCCAGCGCCCGTCTGTTGATGTTATAACAGGCGTAATCAAAGCTAATTTCCCAACCCGCATTTCGTTCCAAGTAACCTCGCGCATAGACAGCCGCACTATTTTAGGCACGCAAGGCGCCGAACAGCTTTTGGGGCAGGGGGATATGATTTATATGTCTGGCGGCAGTAAAATGATGCGTGTGCATGGGCCATTTTGTTCTGATACTGAAATTGAAAATATAGTGAATTTCATCAAAAATCAGGATTTAAGCGAATTTGGCGAAGGCGATCAAATTTCTTTCGAAGCGGCATTACCAAAAGAATCTGAAGAGAACGGAAGTTTAGGTTCTGAAGGTGGACCAGGAGGTGATGAAGATCTATACACCAAGGCTGTTGCTATAGTGCGCCGCGATAAAAAACCATCTATTAGCTATGTCCAACGCCAGCTACGCATAGGCTATAATCGCGCTGCCACATTAATCGAGAAGATGGAAATGGAGGGCATAATTACAGCGCCAAACCTTTCTGGAAAGAGAGAAGTGATTGAGGAATAGGCCACAGCTTTTTCTAAAATTTACTTTGCTCTAGTGAAGAGGCTTCGTCGCCTCTTTTATTGTCAGCACGATATCTTCAGGGCCAACACATTCTCTTTTTACTATCTCATACCAACACTCAGGATCTTTCGCTTTGCCAAAACTGCCAATATATAATTCATCTTCAGGGCGCGTCATTGCTACATAAAGCAGCCTTAAATATTCATCTTTCGCTTCCTGCAATTTTTGCTGCTGATGTTTTTTTAATAGAGAATTTTCGTTGGATTTTCTGGCGCACCAGATTGGAAATTTCTGGTTAGAAAATTCAACCCAGGAAATTTCTTCTTTGGCGCTAAGTAGTTGGCCGAAATTATAAGAACAGTCTGGAAGAATCACCACTGGTGCTTGTAGGCCTTTGGTTGAGTGAATTGTGCTAATTCTTACGCGATTTTCTTCGCTGCCGGCCAATGAAATTTCCAGGTCAAGCTTGGTAACGAAATCTAAAAATTTCTGTAAATTGCTGGAAAAATTTTCGTTAAAATCAAAAACTGTGAGGAGGAATTTATCCAATATTTCCAAGCTTTCATGGCCAAAATAAGAGAGAAAATTCTGTTGATGATTTTCTTCATGCAATAGTGAATAAAAAAATTCAAAACAGTTTAATTCCTGCGATTTTTTGATTAGGGAATCGAGATAAGTTTTTATTGCCAGGAATTTTGGTAATTGGGCTAGAGAGTTATAAATTGTGGTCTCATGCGTGTTTTTAAAAAGGCAAATTTCCAATAAATCTTCTTCCTCAATGGTAAAAATCGGCGATTTTAGAAGGCAGGCTAAATTAAGATCATCCCCCGGGAGAAGAGTGAATTTAGCGCTAGCAAGTAGGTCTTGGATTAATAAATTTTCACTAAATTTAATTCGGCTGACACTGCTAAAAGGAATGCTATATTGATGGAAAAATCGCACTAGCGCCTGGTCAAGGCCATTGGTTCTATTTCTAAGCAAAATCATGAAATCGCTGTATTTTAGGGGCTCGCTGCGGTTTTCTAGATAACGTTCTCCAACCCAAGATTTGATTTTTTTAGCGATAGTTTCAGCAATGATTTCTGTAGGTTGCAGTGGTTTCTTAGCCGTAAAGTCAATTTGCCATTCGTAATTTTTTTCTTCTTTTTCCTCTTCTTCCATTATGATTTTTGGCCAGATCTCAACATGCCCAAGGATCTGACGAATTGGTTTATGCTCCTGAAAGGCTCTAGCCTTACTGATAGACTGGCTGTATTGTGGGTGGGAAAAAACGCGGTCAACTAATTGTAAAATTTTTTGCCCTGAGCGAAATGAATTATTAAGGGCAATTTTTTTTAATTTTCCGCCAAGTTTTTGATCAAAATAGGAAAAAATTTCGGCACTAATATTGGGCTCGGCACCTTGGAAACTATAGATAGATTGCTTTTCATCGCCGACAATAAAAATACTGCGCGGATTATTTGAAGAGCTTAGCCCGGAAAAAAAATCTTCGCTTAGAGCCTTTATAATATTCCATTGCTGGTGATTTGTGTCTTGTGATTCGTCGATTAAAATGTGATCAAAAGTGCCATCCATTTTCATTTTTATCCATTCAGAAAAATCCGGATTGGCCAAGAGAATGTTGGTTTCAAAGATCAGATCGTTATAATCGAGATAAGAATTTTGTTTTTTTAGTTGTGAATAATTGTCCAGGATTTGGTCAACAAAACGTAAAAGCAGAGCAGTGTCTTGGGCAATTTTTAGAGAATTTATTTTGTCACTAAATTCAGAAACTAGATGCCTTTGGTGCTCTATTATCAAGGACAGAGAAGTGTTTTCACTAATTTCTTTACTGACTTTTCTTGGCTCATTTTTTTCATTAAAAAATGCCCATTTATATTGAGAAAAATTTTCTGGTTTTTTGTTTTCTAGAAACAATTTGAGGGCAGCAGCAATTTTACCATTATTCACCAGACCAGTGTTCTCAAGGGCAGAAGCTAGGTGTAAAATTTCTTTTTCATCGATTTGCTCTATAAATTCTTGAAAAATTTCCTCTGAACTTTGGTTCTTTTTGACTGAAAAATTTTTAAAAATTTCATTAATAACGCTATCAATTCCAAAGAATTTTGCTTTTAACTCAGCAAGGCACTCTTTTTTATTGAGCAGCTCTGAAACCAGTTTGCTAAAGCTTTCTTCATGCAATTTGGCGTTAATTTTTTTAACGATTGTGCCTAGCTCAGAATCATTTATCGCTTTTTTTAATAGTTGTTTTTGCGCCTGTTTTAGCAGCAGTTTTTCGGTGTTTTGTTCAATAACTTCAAAATTAGGTTTTACTTTAGCTTCAAAAGGGAAAATTTTGATGAGAGTTTGACAGAAGGCGTGAATTGTTTGGACTTTGATTTTAGCTTCTTCATCCAAGATTTTGACGAACAAATTGCGCGCTTTTTTTAATTCACTGAGGCTAGGAATTCTGCCGCTTAATTGTTCAAGTTTTGTCTTTAGTTTTTCGTCGTCACACAACACCCATTCTGCTAGCTCGGAGTGGATACGACTCTGCATTTCAGAGGCAGCAACATTAGTGAAAGTTAAACAAAGGATTTTATTTGGCGCCACATCAGCCAGAAGCAAACGTAAAACACGATCAGTAAGGATTTTAGTTTTTCCGGAACCGGCAGAAGCAAAAACCCAAACTGAATTTTGGGGATCGGAAGCAATTTGTTGAAGTTTTAATGTTTCAAAAAAGGCTGAGTTCATCTATTGCTTTTCTATAGTCAAAGCGGCCTTTTCCTTCTCCTTAACTATATTGCGATATTGAGCGACGTTATTGTTGTGATCTTTAAGTGTGGAAGAAAAAATATGATCACCATTACCGCTGGCAACAAAATAAATATAGTCAGTATGAATAGGATTTAGAACCGCTTTAATTGAAGCCAAGCCAGGATTGCATATTGGGCTTGGCGGCAGCCCATATATATGATAAGTGTTAAAGGCAGAATTATTTTGAATATCGCTAACTTTTATTGGTCTTTCCAGTTTTTTATCTCCGAAAGTAAAAGAATAAATTATTGTTGGGTCTGACTGCAGCTTAATTCCTTTGTGCAAGCGATTAAGGAAAACGGAAGCCACTTTAGCTCTTTCAGCTTCGATACTAGTCTCTTTTTCTACAATTGAGGCAAGGATTAAAGCCTGTTCTTTGGTTGCAATGGGAAGAGAATGATCGCGATGCTCCCAGAGTTCTTCCAGGGTTTTATTCATAGCATCCTGCATGCGCTTCACTATAGAGGTTTTGGTGTCATTATAAGAATAGAAATAGGTTTCTGGTAAAAGTGATCCTTCTTTAACTTTTTCAGGAAGCTGCCCAATTAAACCTTTAGAATTATCAATAATGCTCATGGCGCTATGTGTTGAAAGCCCTTCAGCAATAGTAATTTTACGAAAAAACACATTACCCTTAATCATCTTATGCAAGATTTTATAGTAAGAGATGTTTTTTTCGAAGAAATATTCGCCGTAACGCACTTTAGGATCGAGGCCTTTGATGAATTGTCCTATATAAAGAAAGGCAGTTGGGCTTTTGACAATTTTTTCCTCATGCAATTTTTCAACCACCTGGCGCAAAGTCATGCCGCTTTCAACTATAAATCTTTTGTCTTGGCGGTGATAGCTGTTTGGTGCATTATAATACATAATGAGTGCTAGCAGCAGGGCCAAATAGCAAAAAACAGCTACGGAAAAACTAGCGCAGATGGTGAGCAGTTTTTTATGCATTCTAAACTCGTTTTAAAACTAGAGAGGCATTGGTTCCACCAAATCCAAAGGAATTTGACATAACAAAGTTAATCTTTCTTTCTCTTGCGTGGTTAGGAACTAGATCAATGTCGCAGCCTTCAGAAGGGTTTTCCAAATTTAAAGTTGGAGGAAGGATATTGTCACGAATAGCAAGAATGGAAAAAATTGCTTCAACCGCGCCAGCAGCACCAAGTAAGTGGCCGGTTGATGATTTAGTTGATGACATAGAAAGTTTATAAGCATGTTCACCAAAAACTTTTTTTACGGAACCAACTTCAATTTCATCTCCCATCGGCGTTGAAGTGCCGTGAGCATTGATGTAATCGATTGTATCAGGATTGAGACCGGCATGTTTTAGCGCTAGTTTCATGGCGTAAGTTGAACCGCGGCCGGTCATTTCAGGGGCAGTGATATGATAAGCATCACCTGAAAGCCCATAACCAGCAACTTCAGCATAAATTTTAGCTCCACGTTTTTTGGCATGCTCATATTCTTCTAAAACAACAACACCAGCGCCTTCGCCCATAACAAAACCGTCACGGTCTTTGTCCCATGGCCTTGAGCCAGCAGTTGGATTATCATTAAAATTAGTTGAAAGGGCACGCAAAGCCGAGAAACCGCCGATGCCTGATTCGCAAATTGCTGCTTCAGTTCCGCCGGCAATCATAATGTCAACATCACCATATTCAATTAAACGTGCGGAATCACCAATTGCGTGTGAGCCTGTAGCGCAAGCGGTGACCACAGAATGATTTGGCCCCATATAGCCATGTTTAATCGAAATTTGCCCTGAAGCTAGATTGATCAAACTTGCTGGAATAAAGAAAGGAGAGATTTTTTTAACACCCTTTTCTTTTATGGAATTTACAGTTTTTTCAATCACTGGTAGGCCACCAATTCCGGAGCCAATCATTACGCCGGTGCGATATTTTTGTTCTTCGCTTTCTGCCTTCCAGCCTGAATCTGCAATAGCTTGTTCAGCAGCAGCAACAGCAAAATGAATGAAACGATCCATTTTTTTCTGCTCTTTTGGTTCAATATATTTATCGAGATTAAATAAATCTTCGCCTTCGCCATATTTAACTTCGCCGGCAATTTTGCATGGGGATTCAGAAGCATCAAAAATACTAATGTTGCTTATTCCGGATTCGCCATTGATCAATTTTTTCCAAGTATTTTCTGCGTTGGCTGATAAAGGCGTTACAGCACCAATGCCGGTAACGACCACTCTTCTTTTCTGTGTCATGGATTGATTTAGAGATTTGTTAGAGATGAGTTCTAAGGAAAAATAAAGTTAAAAATAACAAAAATATTTTGGCAAGGTATTAGAACTTGTCGATCATCTTTTTAATCACACATTTTGTTATATTTATATATTAGACTGCTTTTTTTTAATGCCAAAGCTTAGTCAACATTATGAGAAGCCGCCAAAAATTGCGGAAAATTCGTAATTTGCTTTTGCCAATTTTTTTGCCGTAATCATAAGAAATGGCGATTTCATCAATGCGACAATTAAGTCGCGCCAATTTTATTAATAGCTCACAAGTATAAGTAAATTCTGGTTCGCTGATAAAATTATCTTTTTCTATTTCAAAAAGCTCGCGCAATTTTTGAATTTTATAAAGGCGATAGCCGCTGGTATAATCTTGTAATTTTTGGCCGGAAATTTTTTTTACTGCAAAAATAGTTTGTAGCAGAATAGAGGTGCTTTTGCTGATGAATTTTCGATGAATAGGAAAATCTGCCATCACGCTTTTATTGCAAAAGCGCGAAGCTATAATCAAATCCAGAGAATTTTTTGTAAAATGCTCAAGCATTTCCTGAATTTGGGCGGGGTTATGGGTATTGTCGGCATCAAGTGATAAAACTAAATCCTCATCACCAGCATTTTTAATCACTTCAAGAAAGAGCCTTTTATAAGCCAAGCCTAAACCTCTTTGGTTTTTTAGCGGTAAAATTTTTACAGGGTGAGATTTTTGAAAGGTTTGTAAAATTTGCAAAGACGTATCAGTGCTGCCATCAAGGCAGGTGATTATTTCAAACTCACGAGTTACGCCTCGCATTGTTTCAATTAAATTTGTAAGCAACTCTTCCAGATTTTGTGCTTCATTTAAGGCGCAGAAGATAACTTTAATCATTAAATTGAGTTTTTAAGATGAGGGATAAATAGATTCTATTTTCAGACTATTCTCTCAAATTTTGGCAATCCCCTTATATATGCTAAATACAACACCTCATAAAGAGCGGGGGACGATTGTTAGTAAATTTTAACATAAATATCACCCTTTCTTTTATGGAGTGGTCTAAAAATATCGTGTTAAAAGCAATGGTGAGAAAGTTTGAAAATATGATCAATCAATGCAACTTTTCCATTCTTGTAGCCATTAACTTTGTAAAACAAGTTCAAAAACGCCTTCATTTTAATGAATCATAAAATCTCAAAATATCAATTTGATCTGATAATAATTGGCGGGGGTGGTGCCGGTTTAATGGCGGCTATTTCGGCTATAGAATCTGGCGTGAAAAATATTGCAGTGATTAGTAAAGTCATTCCAACCAGCAGCCACACAGTTGCAGCCAAAGGGGGAATCAATGCTGCCCTTGGTAATGTTAAAGAAGATAATTGGAAATGGCATGCTTACGATACTCTAAAGGGTTCCGATTATTTAGCCGATGTTGATGCAGTTGAACTTTTATGCATAAAGGCTGTTGATGCAGTTCTACAGCTTGAAAAAATGGGTGTAGTTTTTTCGCGCAATGAACGCGGGCTTTTGGCGCAGCGCGCCTATGGTGGTCAAACAGGTAATTTCGGAAAAGGCGAAGTTGCTTATCGCGCTTGTTATTCTAAGGACAAAACCGGGCACACAATTTTGCACACGCTTTACCAACAAGCGGTGAAACATGGCGTAAAATTTTTCTCAGAATTTTTCGTTACAGATTTATTATTTGAAGAACAAAGCCAATGCCATGGCTGTTTGGCGATTGATCTTAATTTGGGAGAATTGGTTATTTTTGAAAGTAAAATGCTGATTCTTGCCACCGGCGGCTATAGTCAAATCTATCGCAATACAACTTCATCTTTAATTTGCAGCGGAGACGGTTCAGCCCTGGTTTTTGCAGAAGGATTGCCGCTGTATGATATGGAGTTTGTACAGTTTCATCCAACTGGTATTTCCGGCCACGGTTTTCTTTTAACCGAAGCAGCTAGAGGGGAGGGCGGCCATCTACTTAATTCCGACGGCGAACGTTTTATGAAAGATTACGCGCCGAAAATGATGGAACTGGCCTCGCGCGATGTAATTTCGCAAGCCATGGCCACCGAAATTTATGAAGGGCGCGGCGTTGGCAAAGAAAAAAATGCTCTCTGTCTTGATTTGCGGCATCTGAGCTCTGAAGTTCTGAATAACAAGCTTCCCGGGGTTATTGAATTAGTAAAAAACTTTAGCTGTCTTGATCCTAAAAAAGATTTAATTCCCGTTTCGCCTTCGGCTCATTACACTATGGGCGGCATCCCTACTAATCTGGATTGTGTGGTAATTAATGGTGAAAAAGAAGTTGAGGGAATAATGGCCATTGGCGAAGCAGCCTGTATTTCCGTTCATGGTGCTAATCGTCTGGGTTGTAATTCTTTGCTTGATTTAATTGTATTTGGAAAAATTGCTGGAGAAAAGGCTAAAGAAAAAAT